>JAJPHU010000214.1 GCA_021325115.1 Planctomycetota bacterium
CAGCACCCCAGCCGTCAGCAGTGGAAAGGCCCATGTGATGGCCCGGCGATTCATACTTTCGAGCCGCTCCAGGCTCAAGAGGCGGAGGCCAGTACCGGGCAGGGTCTTCGTGCGGAGCCGGCGGGCTTGCAAGAGATACATGACGCTGGACACGAAGCCCACACAGATGCCGACGGCGGCCAACACCAGGAGTCCGATGTGGATGGCGATCCAGAGGGATTCGCCTCGGACAGCGGTCCACCCAATCTGTGGGCTGCCCTGGCTGTCGGGCCGACCGAAAGTGGCGGCCAGGGCTGTTAACCCCAGGACAATCGGCAAGACGAACACACCCCAGGCCAGTCGCCGGTGATGAATGGAGCCGTACAGGTAGAAAATGGACAGAATCCAGGCCAGGAAGACGACCGACCAGAATTCACTGGCCAGGGCCAACGGCTGTGCGAGCAGGAACAGCGTATGGGCGAGCAATCCCGCGCCGGCGAAGCCGAGCGCGAGGTAGCGCTGGATGCGCCGGGGCCAGAATAGCTGCAAAAGCTCCAGCAGCAGGGCCACCGCATAGCTGGCCCCGAAACACAAAATGGTGATGCGGTTCATTCGTCTGTCATCGCGGCTGGACGAGAAAACGATGTTTATTATAACGGCGGGGATTCCGGCCCTACCAGCCGAAGCACTTCATCGTGCAGCATCCGGCGAACGACTTCCTGATCCTCATGCCGGAAGCGTTCCCACCAGGCACGGTCCGCCAATTGCCGAAACAAGCGACGGCGCTGGTCGTGGTCCGCCACCCTGGCAAGGATTACCGGCCGCAGGTCGGCCAGCGCTTCCAACCAGGAGGCGAAGGCATCGTCGAACAATTCATCCAGCAAGCGCCGAACTTCCCGCGCCAGCGCCGGAGCGGTTCCACCAGTCGAAACGGCCACGGTCAAGGGACCGCGCCGCAGGGTGGCCGGCATCAGGAAGTCACTGGCGACGGGATCATCCGCAACATTGACGAGCACGCCGCGCGCCCGTGCGTCGCGCACCACCTGGCGATTCACCTCCGCCGTGGCTGCTGCGAAGACGAGGAAGGCGTCGTCCAGATAGCTGTCACTATAAGGAGTCGCGTGCCAGTCGATGGCTGCGAAAGCAGTTCCTGCCGGCTTGGGTTCCAGACAGACAAGCCGCACCCGGCCACCCCCGGCCAGCACCGCTTGTGCCTTGCGCCGCCCAACTTCGCCACCCCCCACCACGACGGCGAGCCGGCCCGAAAGATTCACGAAGAGCGGGAACACGGTGTGTACTGGCGGATGTTGGGGTTGGTCATTCGTCATTGGTCATTCGTCATTTTCTTACTGCCGTCCTCCTTGGCAAAGTCATCCAGCTTTTTGTGCAGAGTATTGCGATTGATGCCCAACCGGCTAGCTGCCTTGACCTGGACGTTATCGCAAAGCTGCAAGATTTGCTCAATAAGTTCGCGTTCGACACCGCCGACCAACTGCTGATATAGCAGGCCGTCCGACCCATACTGGATACCGGCCCGAACAAGTTGCTGGATGAGGGCCGGCAAGTCGGGGCCACGCCCCCGACCGCGCAGCCGGCGGCTCCCCAGCCAGGGCGTGCGCAATGTCTCCGGGTTGATCGTCTGCTCGGTGCCGGCGAGGACGACCGCTCGTTCGATGCAGTTTTCCAGCTCGCGAACATTGCCGGGCCAGTCGTGGGCCAAGAGCAGCTTCATGGCCTCGGCCGGCAAGTCCGGTGGATCGCGCCGATTTTCTTCACTGTAGCGCTCCAGGAAGTGGCGCACGAGCCGGGGTATGTCTTCTGGCCGCTCGCGCAGAGGCGGCAGATGAATCGGGATAACATTCAGGCGATAATATAGATCGTCGCGGAAGCGGCCCTCGTCGATCGCGTCCTCCAGCAACTCATTGGTAGCTGCGATCACGCGGGTATCGACTCGGATGGTCCGGCTTTCGCCGACGCGCTCGAATTCTCGCTCTTGCAGCACCCGCAGCAGCTTGACCTGGAGCTTGGGGCTCATGCTGCTGATTTCATCAAGAAAGATCGTGCCACCGTGAGCCGCCTCGAAACGTCCGGTCTTGTTGTCAATCGCCCCCGTGAATGCCCCTTTGATGTGGCCAAACAACTCGCTTTCGAGCAGGCTCTCGCTGAGCGCGCCGCAGTTCACCCGCACGTACGGGCCATCCGCGCGGGGGCTCAGCCGGTGCAGGGCCCGGGCGATCAGCTCTTTCCCCGTGCCCGTTTCGCCAATGAGCAGCACACTGGCCCGCGTGGGCGCCACCAGCCGCGTCCGCTCATACACCGCCTTCATGGCCGCGCTCTCACCGACGATGCCGGGCAGCGGCGCATCCAGCGGCTCATCAGGAATCTCGTTGGCGTACATGCATGCTCTCAGTTTTCAGTTTTCAGTTTTCAGCTTTCAGCGCGACTGAAAACTGAAAACTGAAAACTGAAAACTCAGGATAGCTTCTTGCCTCGGGCAGCCAAAAGTGCCGCCAGATGATCGGCCGACAATCGCGGTTCATCTAATAGAAGGCCGCCCATTTCCTTCAAGACCAGTTCCGCCAGATCGTCGCCGGTCCAGCCCTGGGCGGTAAGCCGGTCGGTGATGGCATCGAGGCAGCGGTCCCGCAGGGCGGTCGTTTGCCGTGAGATCGTTCCTTCGTGGACGCCCAGCAGATGGGCCACCTCGCGCTGGCTCATCCGGTAGCGCAGCCGCAGCCCCAGGATCAATGTTTCCTGATCGGTGAGCGTTCGCAAGACCTCTCGGGCAGCCTGGCAGAACGCCTCGTGCCAGGCATAGTCGCCTGACTCGGGCAGCGGCATTGCGACATCGTCATCGGGCAAGGCCTGCACGCCGGCACGGTGTCGCAGTTGCGAGACATGATAGTTCTGAAACACGCGGATGAGCCAGGGCACCAGGGGCCGCTGGCCATCGTAGCGCGCCAGGACCGGCAGCGAACCGGCCGTGTCGGCCACGAGCAGGTGACTCCAAAACTCGCCCACGGCGCTATTCTGTTGCTCCTCATCCCGCGGATACAGCCGCATGGCCCGTGCCCGCAGGGCATCAATGAGGAGGCAGTCGGCACGGTTGGCTCGGGCAGCAAACAGGTATTCCCACGCTTGACGATCACCGTCCAGGCACGCGCAGGCCACGAACCAGTCCAGCGGGTAAAGCCCTTCCAGGTAGACGGCCCAGGAAACCTCGCCATTGCCTTTAGCGCGGTACAGCGCGAAGGTACGGCCGAGGTGCCGCTGGAGGTCTGCCGGACTGCGAACCACCTGAGGCAGTTGCAGCCGGCAGAAATGGTACAGCAAGACCGTCGCTGTCGTGGGAGGCCCGGGGATCACCGGCTCGCGCGCCATGGCGCCATGGTCTCCGCTCGGAGGGTGTAGCGCGCCACAGGCCACGCGCCTGCCCAACGCGCAAACAACGGTTCCATTATACGGCAGCCGTCAGCCTCCGACGCAGGCATCCAAGGCGCTTTGCGCCGCCGGCTCATTTGCAATGCTCGGCCCCTGGAGGTACGATACGGGAGTTGCCAGAGTTGCTTCCGGACAATTCCCAGTCACCTAGCCCGCCAAGGAGGCGCCATGCTGGGACTTTTCAAGCATCTGCTCGGCGGCTCGACAGCGTCATCAGCAACGGATCATCTCAAGCGCGGGCTGGACTGGGCTCGCCAGGGACAGCACGATTCTGCCATCCGCGAATTCAGCCGGGCGCTGCGTTTGGCCCCGGATTGCGCGGAGGCTTACTACCAGCGCGGTCTCGCTTATTTCGAGAGAGAGGAATACGACCGGGCCATCGCTGATTTTGAGGCCACCGTTCGACGCGAGCCGGAGGGTGCACGGTCCTACATTGGGCGGGGCCAAGTCCACATGGAGCAAGGGGCCAACGCCGACGCGCTCCGGGATTTTGACACGGCGGTGCGTCTCGATCCGACCGCGGCGGCCGCCTATCTTGGCCGCGGCGAGGTCCATCAGCGCCATAATGACCATGAACAGGCCATCGCCGATTACACCGAAGCCATTCGTCTCGATCCGCATAATAGCCGGGCCTATCGCCATCGCTCCATGTGCTATCTGCTAGTTGGCGATTATGGCAAATCGACTGCGGATCGAGCGGAGGCCGAGCGTCTCTCCGAGCACGCGACCGTCTGAACCCGACGAGCCAAGGCGGCCCGATACACATCGATTCAAAACCACTTCTGTCGCGCCGCATGTGGCATGGGTGAAAATATCGTGTTTTGCCGATGGCACTTATTGACAAACCCTTGACGTTCGGTTAATTTCATACGACGGGATAGAGATAGACCGGCTGTCCGCACCGGGCGGCGGGGTCGCCTCGCTTGGGACTGAACAGAGGCGGCTCCCACTCGCGCCATCCGCCCACCGACCGCCTCAGGCGGTGCCTTAGGACAAGGATTGCGTCCCATGGCCGAGCGGGCATCGCTGCCTTCTTCCAACGGTAGCGATCCAAACCTGTCTTCCCAATCGAACGGCCCACCGTCCGAGCCGCTCTGGCACGACCTCATCACGCAGAGCTGGGACGGCATTGCTCTGTTGGATGCGGACGGGAAGATTCTGTACGCCAGCCCCGCCTCCACGCGTATCCTGGGGCACGCAGCGAACGAATTGGTCGGCAACTCGGCCAAGGATCTTGTTCATCCCAGCGACCTTGAGCGCGTCACCGGTCAGTTCCGCGACCTTGTGCAACAACCGCGCGGGGGCCTGATGATGGCCTTCCGTGGGCGACACCGGGATGGACGCTGGCGCTGGGTCGAGGCTGCCTTCACCAATCTCCTGGCTGAGCCCAGCGTGCAGGCTGTGGTGGCTGATTTCCGCGACATCACCGGACGCCACGATTCAGAGGAAGAGCTTCGCCGCCGGGCCGACGAGTTGGAGGAGGCGCATCGACACAAGGATGAGTTTCTGGCCATGCTCGGCCACGAACTGCGCAACCCGCTAGCCCCCATCCGCAACGCCTTGCACGTGCTGCACCGCCTGGGCCCTGATCCGGCCACGCTGGCCTGGGCGCATGATGTGACGCAGCGGCAGGTCCGGCATCTGACCCGGCTCGTGGACGACCTGCTCGACGTCAGCCGGATCAGCCGGGGCAAGATCCGGCTGCGCTGCGAACGGCTGGACGTTCGCGAAATCCTACGCGGCACCGCCGAAGACCACCGCAGTGTCTGTGAGGAGGCGGGCTTACGCCTTGACGTGCTGGTGCCCGAGACGCCAGTGTGGATCATGGGCGATCCGACACGCCTGGCCCAGGTCGTCGGCAACTTGCTGGGCAATGCGGTCAAGTTCACCGACCCCGGTGGTCGGGTGACCGTCCGAGTGATGGCGCCGGAAGGCGGCCAGGTACAAGTGAGCATCCGTGACACGGGCATCGGCATCGACCCGAGCAAGCTGGCGCGTATCTTCGATAGTTTTAGCCAAGAAGAGCGCTCGCTCGACCGCAACCGCGGCGGCCTGGGTCTTGGTCTGGCGCTAGTCAAAGGGCTTGTGGAACTCCACGGCGGTCGCGTCACGGCATCCAGCCAGGGCCCTGGACAGGGGACCGAAGTGACCTTCTGGCTGCCGGTGGAACGCGGTCCGACAGCCGCTGATGAGCAGGCGGCTCCCGTGCAGGCCGCCAGCCAGGGGCTACGAATCGTCATCATTGAAGACTATCGGGACGTGGCCGAGACTCTCCAGCGCTTCCTTCAGTTTTCGGGCCATCAGGTCACTGTCGCGCACTCTGGACCTGCTGGCGTGGCGGCTGCCCGCGAAATGCAGCCCGACGTGGTGCTCTGCGATCTGGGACTGCCGGGCATGGATGGCCTGGCTGTTGCCCGCGCGCTCCGCGAGGATCCCCTCACGTCCCGCGCCCGCCTGATCGTGATGTCAGGGTATGGCTCCGAATCGGACCAGCAGCGCTGTCTGGAAGCTGGTTATGAGCTCCATCTCACCAAGCCTGTCGATCCCGACCAACTGGAGCGCATCCTGGCAAGCAGCGAGTGAGAGCGTAGCGGCCCTGCGAACCGCTCTCAGGCAGGCGCTTCGCACAGGCGCCGGATGGTAGCCAGCAGGTGGGTTGGCTCGACGGGCTTATCCAGAAAGCCGGCCGCACTGAGCGCGACCGCGGTCTGCCCCACGTCCCCGGCTGCCGACACGACCACTACCGGAATCTCCGCCAGGAGCGGATCCTTGCGCTGGATACGACGGAACTTCCAGCCGTCCATGATGGGCATCATGAGGTCAAGCAGAATGAGATTCGGCACACGGCGGTTGCGCAGGTAGGCGAGGGCTTCCTCGCCATTGCCAGCTCCGGCGACCGAGTAGCCCTCCGCTTGTAGAAGCATGGCGAGCATGTCTCGCGTGGTGTCTTCGTCTTCGACGATCAGAACGTGCTTGCCGGACGGTTGCCGCGGATCCATCGGGGCTGCTCCTTTCCCACAGTGGCGTCGTTGGCCGGACAATCATTCTCATGCAGGCACCATCTTAGCGGATCATGGGAGCGATGCCACTCCGATATCGGCGCGCTCATCCGGGCCCGCCCAGCAACAGCATGACGGTACGCCGCGCGTGTTCGGGCATTTTGTCCCACCCGTTGGTGAGGTTGCGCAGCTCCGGGTTAGCCTCCAGAGCGCTCAACAGGGGACGTAGCGCCGCATGTTGCTCTTGCTGTTCCTCAAAGCTGCGGCGTGTGCGGCTTTCGTGCTCTTCCCAGTCGTGCATGCGCTGCTGCAGCGTTTCTTCGGCTCGTTCCTGGTCGGCGTAGCGTGTTTCAATCAGCCCGCAGCGCTCGGCCAAGGCGGCCTGTTCAGCCTGAATGCTCAGGCGCTGAGCCGTCGCCTCCTCCGCCAGGCTGGCTAGCTGCTGTCGCGCGGCCCGCAACTCGACCTCTTCGCGTGCCGTCCGTACCCGCAGATCATCCAGTTCTTGGCGGCGCAGGCGCAGGGTTTGTTCGAGCTCGGTCCCCTGGGCCTGTCGCTGGGCCAGCAGCTTTTGGGCCGCGATGAGCGGCTCGTACCGCGCTTCAATCTCGGCCGCCTCGCGGCTCAACTCCGTCTCGCGTTGGCTCAGGGCCAGCCGTTTGGCTTCTAGAGCCGTGCGCTGGCTATCGAGATCCTGAAGTGTCTGGACCCGCTGCTGTTCCCAGCGGTGTCGATGATTGACCGCCGACGCCTGGCTTTGTTGCAAGCCGGCTTGCAACTCCAGCAGATAGGTCTTCAACCGGGCTTTCTCAGTCTGGAGCCAGCGGACTTCCGCGCGTACCAGGGGGTCGGTCAAGTTCGAAGCGGGTGGCTCCTCGCCGTCCGGTTGCCAGGCCGGTGCGGAGACGGCGATGGTGGGCCCGCCCCCGTTTGCGCGTGCGGCCCGTTCGGTGATAACCGATGGCTCTCGAAGTGGTTGGGTCAAGGGGCTTGGTGTATCGTCCATGGGGCCGGCCTCCGCAGAGAACAGATTGACCAGGTGCGACGTGTCCGCGCAAGTATAGAATGCGATGCGGAGCGATTCCGTGTTGCCAGGCAGTGTGACATCGGCTACGCTTTCTGGTGGGCGCTGCTCGTCTCCCTCCCAAACGGTTGCCGTGTTACCACGGGAACATTCGACAATCCGGCCCCCCTGGCTGCCCCACCCGCCCTAGTATTTTCAGAGCACCGCTTGCCTGTGAATCTGATTGGAACGGAACTGATGCCGCTCCGTAGAACGCTTGCAGTGTTGGTAATGCGTGTGCTGAGTGTGGCGCTCGTGCTGCCTCTGCCGGTGACCGCTGCCGGGAAAAAGCCCGAGACACCCCACTTCGCCAGCCAGGTCGCCCCCGTGCTCCGGACCTACTGCGTGAGCTGCCACGGCGGCAAGAAACCACGCGGCCATCTGGCCCTCGACCGCTACAAGGATGAGACAATAGCGCTTCAGAACGCTGAGGTCTGGGATCGAGTCGCGCGTGTGCTTCGCTCAGGTGACATGCCTCCGCCGAAACGACCCCGCCCCAAGCGCACGGAGCTGGCCGGCGTGCTGTCCTGGATTGATACGAAAACCGCAGAGCTAGACTGCCAGGGCGGCCGGCCGAACCCCGGCCGGGTTACCCTCCGCCGCCTCAACCGCGCTGAGTACAACAACACGATCCGCGATTTGATTGGTGTTAGTTTTCACCCCGCCGAGGATTTCCCCCAGGACGAGGTCGGCTACGGTTTCGATAACATTGGCGACGTTCTCTCGTTGCCGCCGTTGCTCTTCGAAAAATACCTGGCGGCAGCGGAGAAGATCGTTACGACCGCCTGGCAGAAGCCGGCCACCCGTAGCCGCATCCTTTTCCGCCAGCCCAAGAGCCCGGACGATCTGGATTGTGCTCGCCAGGTACTTGAGCGCTTCGCCACGCGAGCTTACCGGCGGCCGCTTTATCGCGGCGAAGTGGACCGGCTGGTGAGTCTCGTGCAGCTTGCCCGCAAGCAAGGCGACAGTCTCGATCAGGGCATTCAACTCGCCGCGGAAGCCGTGTTGGTGTCACCGCATTTTCTCTTCCGGGTGGAGCGTGATGGCCGCTTCGGCAAGGGGCCTCACCGCATTAACGAATTTGAGCTGGCCAGCCGGCTTTCGTATTTCCTGTGGAGCAGCATGCCCGATGAGGAACTGTCCCAGCTCGCCCGCCGCGGCAAGCTCCGGCAGAACCTCGAAGCCCAAGTCCGCCGGATGCTGAAGGATCCAAAGTCGCAAGCTCTGGTGGAGAACTTCGCCGACCAATGGCTGGAGTTGCGCAATCTGAAAAACGCCAATCCCAACCCCGCGCAGTTCCCCAGCTTCGATGAAGCGCTGCGCTCGGCCATGCAGAAAGAGACCGAACTCTATTTTGCGAGCATCATGCGGGAAGACCGCAGCATCCTTGAGTTCATCGATTCGGATTGGACCTTCGTGAACGAGCGGCTGGCCAAACACTACGGCATTCCTGGCGTCAAAGGAAACCAATTCCGGCGTGTCAAGTTGACCGACGGCGTCCGTGGGGGCATTCTTACGCAAGCCAGCATCTTGACGGTAACCTCCAATCCGACGCGAACGTCGCCGGTAAAGCGAGGCAAATGGATCCTCGAGAACATCTTCAATGCGGCCCCACCGCCGCCGCCTCCGGATGCAGGTCAACTCAAGGAAACTAAAGAAGCCATCCTGTCCGGCTCGCTGCGCCAGCGCACGGAACAGCACCGGGCCAACCCGCGCTGCGCGAGCTGCCATGCCCGCATGGACCCGCTGGGCTTCGGCTTCGAGAACTTCGACGC
>JAJPHU010000150.1 GCA_021325115.1 Planctomycetota bacterium
CCGGGCACTTATGTCGCCGTCCATTACATCAAGCTGATCGATTTCACGTTCGGCTCCGCTCTGCCCGAAGGGGCGCGCTTGGCACGCATCTGCGCCACGGGGCAGCGTGGTCTGGTTGGGCCGGCCAACGGTCCCACCTGGGATTCGGTGCAGTTGCAAATGATCTACAGCTACCCGGATGGCCGCGAGGCGGCATTCGATATTCACACGAGTTGGGTGACGCCCGACAATTTCCCCGGCTACGTCGAGCAGGAAGTGCAATTTCGTTTCGACAACGGCGTCTGGAATGCCCATCAGCGCAAGCGCGGCGTCGAGATCACCGTGGAAGGGCAAACACCACTTATGCTAAAAAATACTCCCAATCACCACTATAATGCGACGTTCCTCGAACCATGGGGCGAGCGCAGCCAGCGCGGCTATGGGATCGAGGTGTTACACCGTTTCTTTGAGGAAGTGGCCTACGTCGAGTTCGGCGGCCCAGCCAGCGAACGCGAAGAGCGCTTACAACAGATGCGAGCCCTGACCTACAATGATTTGTCTGCCGATCGTCCGACCGTGGCGGCGGTGCAAGCAATGGAGGCCATCTTGCAGCGCCACGCTGCCGGCCAACCCGGTTGCCTCGCCACCATCAATGAACCGATGGGCGGTCTTGTCCTGCGCATTCCGGGCCAGAGCGAAGCGATTGTCCTCTATCCGGATAGAGTTTAAGGAAATAAGAGCTAGCGGACCAAACCTCCTCCCCCTTGTGGGAGAGGGCTGGGGTGGGGGGGTGTCAAGGCAATGGAGCCAAGGAGTTGTGTCCCCCCACCCGAACCCTCCCCACAAGGGGGAGGGAAAAGTCCGTTAGCCCTAAACTAACTGCTTCAGCCCTATGCCTAACATAATCAGGAAGAACCTATCCCACTAGCAACCAAGGCTGCTAACATGGGCACAAGTAAAAAACTGCTTCAGCAGTGATGAGGTGATGGCCAGGACCGCGACCTTGGCCACGGAGCCATTCGGACATGCAACCATCTTCCCAAGCAACCTTCATTCCCATACTCTGCTTTCCTCGGCGCGTTTGACGGCTCATCTTTTCATGACTACAATCTTACATCGCAGGGCGGATTTTATAGAGGAATCATAAATTGACCGAACCACTGCATCATCCGCACGAACCCACGTCCAACACGATCCGCGACGGCATCGCGCGCTATGAGCCACGCACGTTGCGTACCTATACGCCGACACAAGCAGTGCTGGCGCGCAGCGCCGGGGTGTTTCACTGGACGCCGGAGGGACGGCGGCTCTACGATTTTACTTCCGGCGTCCTCGTTGCCAATCTGGGACACAATCCGCAGTCGTGGATGCGGCGCTTTATGCAGCATATGAACTGGTCCGAGTTCAATACCCCCGGCGACTACTCCCCTGCCCTGCCCTTGACAGCATATAATGCTGTCACGCCGGTGGAGATTGAGGCGACACAGCGATTGATCGAATTGCTCCAGTCCCGGCCCGGCGGCCAACGTTTGCAGCAAGTCTTGTGGGCGGCGTCCGGCTCGGAAGCGGTTCAGAAAGCGCTGTGGGCCGCGCTGGCCCGCGATCGGACGCGCGATATGATTGTGGCCACACGCTTCGGCTTTCACGGCAAGAAAGGCTTGGCGGGTGCTGTCACCGGCTGCGAGACTGACCGTGAGCGCGATCCGCGTGTGCGCTTCATCAGCTTCCCGATGGCCGAATGCGCCGATGTCGGCCAGCGCGGCCAAGTTTTCGATGCCGCACCCTATCGCTGTGAACTTGATGCCCTGCTCCAGCAATTCGACCGGCGTCTGGGCGTGCTCATCACCGAGCCGTACCTGGGCGGTGGCGGATCGTATCATCCCCCTGCAGACTATTTACATCTTCTGCAAGAGTTTTGCCGTAAATACGATCTCGTCTTCATTCTCGATGAAATCCAGTCTAATTTCGGGCGAACTGGCGATCTGTTCGCTTATGAGACGTATGGCCTGGAGCCGGACATCGTTGTGCTGGGTAAGGGTCTGGGCAACGGCGTGCCTGTCGCTGCCGCTGTCGGCCGGGCCGACGTACTCGCCAGTCTGGATTATGGCGAAGGCTCGGATACCTGGAGTGCCAATCCGTTAGCCTGCGCTGCCGTCCTGGCCACGCTGGAAGAGTTTGCCTCCGGTGACGTACTGGCGCGAGGCCGCCGCAGCTCGGCCATCATCGAGGAAGGACTGGTGTGTTTGAAAAAGCTGCCGTTTATTGCTCATGTCCGCGGCGAAAAAGGCGGCATGGTTTGGGGCATCGAGTTTCGCGATCACGCCGGCCGAAGTGCTGCTGAATGGGCCAACGCCGCCGTCCTGGCTTGTTATCGAGGAGAAAAGGACAATGGCGATGGTATTCATCTCTTGGGACCGCTGGCCCGCAAAGTCTTACGCATCGCGCCTCCTTTGGTCATTAGCGAAAGCGAGGCGCGTGAGGTTATGGCCCTCTTGTTTCGCTTGCTATCTCCTCTGGCGAAGGATACATCCGAGCCGCAACCGCAATAGTAATCCCCAATCGAAGCGAGGGCGTAAAACCTCGCTTCGGGACTGTTAAAACTGCTGGCAAGGAAGCAGTTAGGCTATACTGTTTCCTTGCAGTCGAGGCTCGGCCCCCTGCCCTGCCCTTGCTGCATATTCTTCGCAATTCCAGCGTTTTACTTTAATCAATGACTGGAAAGGTCAGCATTGATCTTTTGGTAGAAAAAGCGTATCGCTGTCCCTGGGTCGCTCCGATGCGACGAAGTGTTCGCTTCCCCCTCACCCTCATGGGGCCTCACGGATGAGCCGTCGATCCCTTGTGCTGGCTGTCGCAATCTTCTTATGCCTGACATGTGGAGTAGGCGTGACCCTGTGGATGCTTGTCCGCTATGAGCCGAAGATTTATTTGCAGGCCGCCGTGCCGCCGGGAGAACAGAGACACCAATTGTCGGAAAAATGTTGGCGTGAATTATGGCAGCTGTATAACTCCGTCGCCAATCAGGATGAAGAGGAATGGGGACATCGCTTCACGGATAGCGAGATCAATAGTTACCTGGCCGAACATTTCGTGCAGAGCCACCTCAACGAACATGTGTTGCCGGAGGGCATCAGCGAGCCGCGCCTGGTCATTGAAGCGGACAAGATCCGTATCGCTTTCCGCTACGGCACAGGCTTGTGGAGCACGATTGTCACCATTGATCTGCGTGTCTGGTTGGTCAAGGGTGAGCCAAACGTGGTCGCTTTGAAATTGGTCGGTTTTCACGCGGGCGCCTTACCTATCTCTGCACAATCGCTGCTGGAGAGCATTACCAAAACGTGCCAGGACAACGGCATTGGCGTCGATTGGTACCGCGATGAGGGCGCTCCAGTCGCCCTGCTGCGCTTTCAGGCGGAGCAGCTACATCCGACGCTGGAATTGGAGATGCTCAAACTGGAGCCTGGCGCCATTCACATCAAGGGCCGTACCAAAGACCCGGCGTCTCTGCGTGCTTTCCTGGCCGATCCGTTTGCCAATCTCCGGCCATGAAGCAATCCCCCCTGCCCTTCTGATCGTCGCTTATACTTCCGGCCCGGATTCTTCCATACTTGCGCACCAAGCATCGCCTTTGATCTGTTCCAGGCGCAAAACGCCATGCAAGTGCTCTCCTTGCAGATGCACGATGATTGGCGGCTCGCTCTGGACCTGCCCGGTGAAGGTACCGTACTCCCAGCGGACAACTCGACCGCGGCCGCCGGAGAGTGGACCTTCGTAATCCAGATAGAGCAGACGATGATCGAACATGGCAGTGGCGGCGATTACTTCACCGGGATGCGGCGGCGCTGCCAGTCGCCAGGTGCGCAAGACCGGCCCTGCTTCCAACATCAGGTCCCAATGCAACAACGGATGATCGTGTTCCAATATGACGAATCGAGGCATGGTGTGGGATGCTCCGTTCTTGCCGGGCGTCCTTATCCTCGCTCGAATCGCGCCAATCCGCCCAAACGTCACAGCCGGAATCGCAGCACGCAGAAATCCGTCTGGTGTGAGCGTCGTCGGCTTGCTGCGGACAGACTCATCGGCTAGGTTTGCGTCAGACAGGCGCTCCGAACCCTGAGCCATCGAGGTAGTGGCTGGGCGGCACTCGCGTTGAGTCGCCGCCTCGCGCTGGGAGCCACTACCTCGAGTTTATCAAATCAACAGGCCTGCGAACGCAAGTTCGCGGGCCTGTTGTGTTTTTCCATATATACACGACTCGGAAACCTATGCCGCCAGCGATACAGGGATCGCTGCGCTAAGCGGTTTGAACGCCTTGATGATCAGCAAATGTCCGAAGGCACGTTCGAGCATCGGATGGGGCAACCAGCGGCACAAATGCGGCACTTCAGTGCGACGAAGCTGGCGCTTGTAAACGCGGGCCTCGACGAAACGACCGAAGAGTTGCCGGAGTGCTCGCGCACTGAACGAGGCTGGCTCCGGATGGGACGCAGTTCGCCGCAACCAGCCGTGCCACGGCAGACAGAGATGGCGCCAAAAATTGAGGTCGAATCGAGCCGGCGTCACGGCCAGCACTTTCCCTCCCGGTTTGAGGAGACGATAGATCTCGTCGATCACAGCAGCAGGCGTGGAAACATCTTCCAGAAGATTGGTGATGCAAGCTACATCAATCGAAGCGGGTTCCAGAGGGATGGCTGTGGGATGAGCGTGCAAAAAGATGCCATGCAGGCCACGAAGCGTGAAGTTGCGTTGGATGAGGGCGAGCTGTTCGGCAGAAGGACAGCAAGCGATGACCTGAGCACCGTGACGAGCATACTGGACCCAGTCGGTCCCTAAGCCGTTGCCCAAACCCAGAAGCGTCTCGCCGCTATGTTTGACGAATTCCAATACACGGGGGATCCAGCTGCCGTGTCGATTGTGGCGAACGCTTTCGATTTCCAGAAACCATTGCAAAGTGAAAGGTTCTGCGCCGGGATGGAGCCGGCCATTGACGTGCAGGGCCTCGCGGGCGTAGAGACGATCGGCAAATTCTAGCGGATAAGGCGAGGCCACCAAGGGACGATCGCCCGGCAGCGGCGGCGCCGGTCCTTTGACCAGGGCCGGCATCCAGCCCTCCCAGAGCTGCAATTTACTGGAATAGGACTCGGCCATATCCCCATCCCCTCCCCTTGATCTGATCCCCGCATTCTGCGGCCGGCTCATGCGGCCCCCCCAAGCGATCGCGGACATAGCCCATTTGCCCTGTCGCGTCAAGAGCGCCCACGTCATACCCCGGCGAACGGCTGGCGTAAACCGTAGTGAGGGCGACCTGCTGGCTTATGCCAGCGGGTCGCCTATTTGGCGGCGCCTCCCTCGTCGCCCGCCACTTGCTTTTTTTCTGGTTGCGGAGGAGGCAGCATTTGCTCGGGGGGTGTGCGGACAGCCGCAGGGGGAGGCACGTTCTCCGCAACGCGCAGCAGAACTTGGAAGCCGAAATCCTTGTGTGGCACGGCACGAAAAGGCTTGAGCACCGGGTTCCAAAGATTATCCAGTCGGGGGTCGGGGTCGAAATCGGCGGCAGCGAAACCAGGATGACAAACGGTCTTGGGCTGATTGGCACTGAGGGCGAAGGTTTGATGCAAGGTGTATCCGATGCAGGGAGCGGCCGGCGCCTCCACCGGCCCGAAACGATCGTTGACGAGCAGATTTTGTCCGCCGGAGACGGTATGGGGATTGACGCAGATCTTGAGCAGCGGCGTCCCCGCGGCCAGGATTTCCGCGCAACCGGGCGCCTGTTGCGCCATTCCCCCTTCCGGCGCGGTGGTATTGAGGGTACCGATAACCCAGGCGGAGAGAACCATTTTCGGCGGACGGACAACCACATCTTTGCGCGGCGGGGCCGGCACGATCTCGAAATCCTGGTTCAACTCGAATTGCATCGCTGCAGAGCCATCCTTGTGATCGGCGCGGGCAGCCGCGGCACCGCGCATCAGTATCAGTACAGCGTTCGGCTCGACTTGTGTAACCTGAATATAGCCGCCGCCTGTCTCCGAGTTCTTGCTCTTTTCTGGTGTGACTGCCGCGCCGCGTGAATGGAGCAAGATCGTGTAAGGCGGAGCTGGGACCGGAACTGGAGCTGGCTTCGCCGCTGGCGGCGCCGCCCAACTGGAGGAGGTTAGAGAAAACAGACAAGCGGTACAAATGAGAGACAACCGCAAGGCACAGGATTGAACCATGACCCTACCTCTCTCCTTGACAGATGGTCTCTTTCTGGGACCATCCTTACCCTTTCTATCGCCAAGAAAACGGTCGCGACTTGTAGTTTTTTTGCGTAATCTGCCAGCGCAAACGACATAAGCCCCCTTGTCCGTAGATGCGGCCCCGTCTCTCTAACAGGGTGTGCCTCTGAATTTTGGCGAGCGGGGTTGCGTTAGCGCCCCGAGTAGATTTCCTGGCACGTAAGCCCTCCTCCACGCCCAAATCAAGAGAGACACCCTCTCTAACAGATTTGTCTTGAAAAAACGCCCTATCGTGCCTATAGGCGAAACTTCTCTGCGCCAACTTGAGCAAAAAATAGCCGCGAAGAAGCTACCCATGCTTTCTTCGTCCAGCGGCCCAATAGTTGAGGGAGAACTTCGTGGTTCGGAATGCGAAGAGGAACCTTCTACCCGCAGCGGCGCTGATGCTCTGTCTCGCCTGCGGTGTCGGGGTTGCTTGCAACATAGCCCACGGTCAAGCCCAAACGCCTCCGCTGCTTCCATCAATGGAATCGACAGAGACATCAGCAAAGTGCGCGGATCAAACGATGGATCGCCTGACGCTTATCGAGGAGCATCTACGCAATCTGGAAGAGCGCAATCAGCAATTACAGAAGCAGTATGATTCATTGAAGGCAGAGTACGAAAAGATCCTTGACAAGGCCCAATCGCCCCTATTCAGCAGCGATGCCAAAGAGGCGGACGGCGGCGGCGTTCCTGGCGGCGTGGAGTGGGGGCCGGAGGCTCCCGTGAAGAAGAGCGGCGGACAGACGGAGGGTGCCAGGCAGACGGCAGGCGGCGGCGAAGAAGAAGAAGAGATTCCTGGAGTTGTTGCCGGCAGGGGTGGTCTGCAGCGTGCCGGGGCAGGGACAATGCCCGGGAGGGCGCAGCGGCCGCCCTTGTTTCGATTCGGCCTGTTATGGTTTCGCGACGACACCGCAGAAATCGCTGGGCGCGGACCGTACCGGCCCGACATGCCGGCTTACGAACATCGAATTGGCACGGGGGCTTTCCTGGGCGGCGCGGAAAACGGTGTCACCTGGCACTCTTCGGATAACTATTTCACCCTCACTTTCCACAACTTGACTCAGCTGGATTTGCGCGAACCGATCCAGCAAGGCGACCCGCTGCACGGCGGCTTTATCATTCCTCGACAACGTTGGTATTTTGAAGGCAAAGTCGGCGACTATGCCAATTTCGTCACCTCCGTCAACCGCGGCTATGCCTCTCTTGACCTTCTGGATTCTTATGCAGACTACATCGTACATCCGGAATGGCTATCCTTCCGCGTTGGCCGCATGAAAGTCCCCTCGCAATACGAATACATTTCGATTGACGAGGCCAACCTCATCGGTCCCGAGCGCTCCATCTGGGTGCAAAACTTCGCCGGCAATCGGCAATTGGGCGCCATGGCCCATGGCCGGCTCTTCAATCGTCGCATCGAATACTATGTCGGCGCCTTCAACGGACAGCGCCGTTCCTTTGAAGATTACAATAGCAGCCGCGATTATTTCTTTTACCTGGATTATCGGCCTTTCATCCAATCAGGCGTTGACTGGCTATCAGGACTGCACCTGGTGGGGACTTACAATTTCGGCGAAGAGCGGCAGCCCCTCAGCCCGATTGCCTTACGTACCATGAACCAGCTATCCAACAGCAATGCAGCAGCTTTTGTCTCTCCCACCATCCTGGAATTCAATAACAACGTATTCGAAAATGGTCCCCGTGGATTTTATTCTTTTGAGACAGTTTATTACTATAAAAGTTGGGGCTTCCTGGCCGGCATCCAGGGAGGATATCAGGATTACTCCATTGAGTATACGACGACTCCCTCCGCGCCGAAGTCTGGATCGGCCCCAACGCCCGCTTCCTCGGTGACTTCGCCTTTCGCCTCCACTCGTCAGAATGCCAACAATGAGTTCCTGGACGTCAACAGTCCAATTCGGACGCACGTCCCAACTGTAGGCTGGTCGTTTCAGACCTGGTACTTCCTTACAGGGGAAGAGATCACTCGACGGCGCTACCTGGTCGAGCCGCGGCAACCCTATGGCTATTATGATGGTTATATTCATCCGGGGGCCATCGAATTGTTCGCTAAAGTCTCCGATTTACAAATGGGCGATGCTATCTTTCGCGGTGGTATCGTTAACCGTGCTCTATGGACCAATCGGGCCTTCGCTCCCGAAATTGGCGTCAACTGGTATCTAACCCACTTTGTGAAGTTCACTTTTGATTATCAACATGTATTTCTGGGCAATCCCGTTGTCCTCGACGAAGCCACCGGCAAATTCACCAAGAATTATGATCTGTTTCTGTTCCGAACTCAGCTCTTCTTCTAAGCCAAGGCGTGATGGAGAAACTCATGAACCGGCGGAAGGTTTTGGCGAGACCGCCATTGGTTGGCTTGCTTGGCGCACTGCTCTTGCCAGCCATATGCGGCTGCGCGAATGCTCGGGTCGTCCGCGAAGCACCGGACGGCGGCGTGATCGCCATACCGATGAACAACAATTGCTGGCCGATGTATTATCGCAGCCGGGCCGAAAAGCTGATGAGCGCGAAATGTCCGGAGGGTTACCGCATCGTTCGGGAAGAATATGTGTGGGACGGTAAGCCCGGTCCCGAGGGCCATCGCGCTCACGACAGCTACTTCGGCTACACCGACCCGCACGATGAGATGGCTCCATATCTCCGCAAAGAATACTGGATCGCCTTCCAGGCTACGCCATCCGCGAGCCGACAACCGGCAAGGAATACATCACCCCAATCGGGCCAATCCATTCCTCCGTCTTCTCCATCTGCCGGTTCGAGCAAGGAAGAACTGCCTCCTCCCCGTCCCTTAAAGGATATCCAAGAACAACTTCCAAAGTAGAAGTGGATGAGAGCATGTTAGCCGCGTCGGATCGCCTGCGGACACGCCGCCCCAACGGGCAAGTCTGGATGTGGCGTGTCGGCTCGTGCATGGCATACCATTTTGGTTTTCTCAGCGATGTTAGGAGGCTACGAATTGAAGGTACAAGTCCAACAACTGCGGCACGGTCTTTATTTAACCGCTTCCTCCTTGACAAGTGCCGTCTCGAATGCGACTAATAGAATCTGTTGATGCTCGCCTGATTGTCCCCCCTGCCCTGTAAAGGAGATTTAACCTTGACTCCCACTTCTTCTTCGCCGAACGTCGCCACGCGGCGTGATTTCCTGGCTGGTGCGGCTGCCGCTACCTTGGCCACGCTGACTTCTGCTGTCCACGCCGCCGGCAGCGACATTCTTCGTATCGGTCTAATCGGCTGCGGCGGCCGCGGCACCGGTGCGGCCATGCAGGCACTACGTGCTGACAAAAATAGCCGTCTTGTCGCTCTGGGCGATATGTTCGCCGATAAGTTGCAGAAGTGCCTTGACAACCTCAAAGGTGTCGCTGACATCGCCGATCGCATCGATGTCAAGCCGGACAGCTGTTTCACGGGCTTCAACGCTTATAAATCGGTCATCGAGATGTCGGATGTAGTGTTGTTGACGACACCGCCGCACTTTCGGCCGCTGCACCTGAAAGCCGCTGTAGACGCAGGCAAGCATATCTTCGCCGAAAAACCCTGCGCCGTCGATGCCCCCGGCGTTCGCGCTGTTTTGCAAGCCTGCGACGAGGCCAAGAAAAAGAACCTGTCCATCGTCGCCGGGCTGTGTTGGCGCTATCACCATGGCATGCGCGAGACCATGAAGCGCATCCACGACGGTATGATCGGCGATATAACCGCCCTGCAATGTACCTATAATACCGGCGGTCTGTGGTCTGTGAAACGCCGGCCTGAATGGAGCGACATGGAATGGCAGTTGCGTAATTGGCTGTACTTTACCTGGTTGTCTGGCGATTTCAACGTCGAGCAGCACATCCACAGCCTCGACAAGATCGCCTGGGCCATGCAAAACGAGTACCCCAAAAGCGCCGTCGGCAGCGGCGGGCGGCAAGTACGTACCGACCCGCTCTATGGCAACATTTTCGATCACCATTGTGTGGTTTACGAATACGAAAGCGGTGTGAAGTTGTTCAGTGCCTGTCGTCAGCAAGTCGGCTGTGCCCCCGATATTTCCGATCACGTTATGGGCAGCAAGGGCACGTGCCATATTGAAACCAATCGCCCTCCGCGCGGCATCATCGTCGCGGGAAAGAAAAAGCTGTGGCAGTCGGTGGCATCGCTGCGTAACCCACCTCACGATGATATGTATCAAAATGAGCACGATGAGCTGTTTGCCAGTATCCGCGCCGGCAAGCCGATCAACAACGGCGAATGGATGGCCAAGAGCACGTTAATGGCCATCATGGGGCGCATGGCCACCTACACTGGCCAGGTCATCACCTGGGACATGGCCCTGAACTCCAAGGAAGATTTAACGCCGCCGGCCTATGAATTCGGTCCCCTGCCGGTGGCCCCGGTCGCTCGGCCGGGAGTGACAAAGTTTGTTTGAGGATACAACCGCATTGGTTAGCCGCGACACGCTGCTCCGCTGCAAATCGCGGCTAACCAATGCTGTATGAACGAGCAGGATGCCATGATTCTTGTGACGGGCGGCGCCGGTTTCATCGGTAACCATCTCGTGCAGCTTCTCCTCGAGCGCGGCGAAACGGTACGCGTTCTCGATTTACCGACCGTCCCTCTATCGCAATTGCCCCTTCATCGCATCGAGCTGATCCTTGGCGACATCCGTGATAAGCAAACTGTACGCCGTGCTGTACACGGTTGCCGGGAAGTATATCATCTGGCCGCCAATCCGAATTTATGGACTCAGCAGCGTGGCAGCTTCCGCCAGGTGAACTATCTTGGCGCCGTCCACGTGATCGATGCCGCATTAGAGGCCGGCGTGCGGCGCGTGCTGCACACGAGCACGGAGAGCATCCTCACGCGCGCCGGACAGAGCGATGTCATCCGTGAAGAGCAGCAAGTCGTTTATGAAGATATTATAGGTCCTTATTGTCGTTCAAAATATTTCGCTGAACGCTACGCTTTGCGGCTGGGACGGGCCGGTGCGCCGGTGGTGGTGGTCAATCCGACGTTGCCGGTCGGTCCCGGCGACCTGGGCCGATCGCCGCCCACACAAATGATGCTTGATTTTTGCCAGGGAAAGCGTCGTGAATATGTCGATGCCGACCTGAACCTTATCGACGTGCGCGACGTGGCTGAGGGTATGATTCACGTCATGGAGCGTGGTCAGCCCGGTCGCCGTTATCTGCTCGGATATGAAAATATGTCAATCTTTTCTGTATTTCGGCTGCTGGCACAGCTGACCGGATTACCGGAGCCGCGCTGGCGTGTCCCCTACCCTGTGGCGTTGGCGGCAGCGTACGTCAGTGAATTTATCGCGGATGTCTTCACGCACCGCGCGCCAGCGGCGACGGTCACGGGTGTCAGACTCACGCGCCGTCGTATGCACTTTGATCCTTCACGCAGTCTCACCGAGTTGGAGCTGCATCCGCGCCCGGTGGTCCAATCGATCACCGAGACGGTGGCGTGGTTTGGCAAGATGGGATGGTTGGGGCCTTCAGCTCCACGGCTGTTCCCTTACAGCCGCGGTCCTGTCTGGCAAAGCGGCATTGCTTCGTAAACACCGGAAAGGCTATACTCCATCGTCTTTCGCCAGATACTGGCGATGGATCGTCGTTCCAGGGAAGGAACCCGATGGATTCCACTGCTACGTCTCCACTCTCTGTCCTACCTCCGCTGCCGCGCCGCATGCATCCGCGGCTTCGGCTTGTACCGGCGGTGCCGCGCCTGTCGGTCGTGGTGGTAAACTATTTGTGTTGGCAGGATACGGCGATGCTGGTACGGCAGTTGCGGACCACCCCTGCCCTGCGCCACGGGGCTGCCGAGATCATCGTTGTGGACAACGATTCGCCCTGGCACCCTTTGATTCCCCGGTTGCGGCGAATGCCGGGCGTCTCGCTCCGGCGCTGGCGCGGCAATCGCGGTTTCGCTCGGGCCGTCAACGAAGGGGTCCGTCTCAGTCGCGGCGATTGGGTCCTCCTGCTCAACCCCGATATGTCGCTGGAGCCGGGTTTTCTCGATAAGGCACTGGCGCGGGCTGAGGAATTGGCCGCAGCCGATGCTCGCACCGGCATCCTTGGCTTCGGTCTGCGCAACGCCGATGGCGGTTCCCAGCGCTCGGCGGGTCCGTTCCCAACCTTGGCATCATCGTTGATCCGTTTGTTGCTGCCGCGGCCATGGCGCAAGTACTACCTGCGCAGCTCGACTGCGTGTCGGCCGGTGGACTGGGTAACGGGCTGTTGCTTGCTGGTACGGCGGACGTGTTGGGACGACCTCGGTGGTTTAGACGGCGCTTTCTTTCTCTACTACGAGGACGTGGATCTGTGTCGTCGCGCCCGGGAGCGCGGCTGGACAGTCTGGCACGAGCCGGCCTTATCGGCCACGCACCATCATCCGCTGCATGCGCGCACTGTGCCGGCCCATCTGCGCCTGGTTACCCGACATGCCCTGTTGACTTACGCACGCAAGCACTGGCCGACTTGGCAGACACGCTTGTTGACCGGCATCATCCGCATCGAGGCATGGTGGCGTCGGCATCAAGCATGGCGGCGCGGTGATGCCTTACGTGCGGGGCTGTTCGATAGTCTGGGCCGCATGGTCGGCGATTTCGCATGCGGACGCATCGCCGCTGCCGGCCAGCGGCTGCTGCGCGTGGTACGGCGACGGGAGGAATGGCGTGCAGCCCTGTCCAGGTCTAACCATCGTCATCCCCAGCCATAATCGCGCTGATCTGCTGCATCGATGCCTGGCCAGTGTGCGCCAATACGCACCCGCGGGCACGGAAATCCTCGTGGTCGATGATGCGTCGCCGAACGGTAGCGTCTCTCAGATAGCCCGCACATTTGCCGCCGTGAAGGTGTTGCGCCTGGAACGACGGCGCGGTTTCTGCGCCGCCGTCAACGCCGGTATCCGCGCCGCCTGCCATCCCATCGTCGAATTGCTGAATGATGACACTGAGGTGTCAGCAGGTTGGGCAGAAGCAGCCCTGGCACATTTCGCGGATTCGCGCATCGCCGCCGTTGCTCCACTGGTGTTGCGCGGAGCGCCCGGTATGGGAACGCCCTTGGTTGATAGCGCCGGCGATTGTTATTTCCTGGGCGGTATCGCTGGCAAGCGCGGCCACGGCCAGCCACTCAGCACGCTCTATCTTCAAGGCGGCGAAGTTTTCGGCGTCAGTGCCTCCAGTGCTTTCTATCGCCGCCAGGCACTTCTGGACGTAGGCGCCTTTCCCGAAGAATTCGGCGCCTATTTCGAGGACGTGGATGTAGCATTCCGTCTGCACTGGGCGGGCCATCGCCTCGTTTACGAACCGGAATCGCTGGTATGGCATCGCCTCTCAGCATCCTACGGCCGACCGACGCGCCGCTTACTCGAACAGCAATCGTGCAACGAGGAACGCGTATTCTGGCGCAATCTGCCTAATGGCGATCTGCTTCGCGCGGCGCCATGGCACGTCGCCGTCCTTGCGGCCAAGGCGTACCGCCACTGGCAAGCGGGTAAGTTACTGCCCTTCCTCTTTGGCCGATTGCGCGCCTGGGCGGAAATGCCGCATATTCTTCATCATCGCCGCCGTTTGAAAGGTGGAAACGATAGCGTCCATTCAGCAGCATGGGGCGTCGAGCGCCGCTTCTGGAAATGAGAACGAACCGGAAGCATAAGCGTCGGACGTTCCTTCTGCCGCTTCCGGCTCGTTTTGCTTTGGCATAGTGTTTGCACAAGCTCTCCTACGATGCCAGTCGTATGAAGGAGCTTCACTCATGCCTGCCGAAGCAACAAAAAAAGCAGGAACTACAAGCCCCACCGTTCTGGCGATGGACCACCCTATCACTTTGCTGATGCTGGTGGTGGGCCTGATCGGTCTGGGCTTCCTGGCCTTCGAAGAGATGCAGGTCAACATTTTCCCCAAGTTGAACGTCCCGAAAATCTACGTCTTCTTTGATTTCATCGGCATGAGTCCCGATCAGATCGAGGGCTTCATCGTCAATGAGCTGGAGCTGTATTTTCAATACGTCGATGGCATTTCAGACATCAAATCGCGGAATATTCAGCAGGTTGGCTTGCTTGAGCTAGGGTTTTTCCCGGAAACCGATATGGGCCAAGCCATGGGACAGGTGGTGGCCATGTCGGATCGGGCCATGTCCTGGATGCCGCCGGGGGCGCTGCCACCCATGATCATGCGCATGGATGTCGGCAGCGTCCCGCTCGGCTACCTCGTGTTCAAGAGCGAGGGCAACAAAACCTCGCTCGGAGCGATGGGCGACCTGGCTAACAACATCATCCGGCCGCTGGTACAGAAAATGGTTCCGGGCACCGTCGCCATTTCGCCCTTTGGCCCCAACATGCGCTCGATCATCATCAACGTCGATCCGCAGAAACTCCTCACCTACGACCTGAACCCTGATGACATCGTCCAAGCTCTGAAAAAGGGGAACGTCGTGCTTCCCGGAGGGAACATCTACTACAAGGACTCCATGCCGACCACCAACAACAACGCTACGGTAATAGACATCCAGCGTCTGGGAAATATTCCTCTTAAGCTGAACGAGAACGTCTACCTGCGCGATGTGGCTACCATCCAGGATGCCACCGACATCACCTACGGCTATGCCCTGGTAGACGGCCAGAAAGCGTGCCATTTGCCGATCATCAAGAAACCCGAAGGCTCGGCGCTGGAAGTGGTGAAGAATGTCCGCGAAGCGCTGCCGACGTTTCGCAACGCCGTTCCCAAGGATGTGAAGATTGACTTCGAGTTCGACGAGACGCCTACGGTTCTTCACGCAGTTGAGAGCGTGGCCACTGAGGGGGCGATCGGCGCCGGCTTGACTGGCCTGATGATTCTCTTGTTCCTGCATGACTGGCGGAGCGTGCTCGTCGTCGTCAGCAATATTCCGCTGGCCCTGACGGGAGCGTTGTTCGGATTATGGGTAACGAAGAACACTATCAACATTATGTCCTTGGGCGGCATGGCTCTGGCCATCGGCATCCTCGTCGATGAGGCGACTGTTACCATCGAGAACACCCACGTGCAGATGCAAAAAACGGGCAACATCGCCACGGCGGCATTGCGCGCCAACCAGGCCACAGCCGTGCCACGGCTATTGGCCTTGTTGTGCATCCTCTCGGTGTTCATCCCGGCGTTTGTAATGAAAGATCCGCTGCGGGCGCTGTTTATGCCGCTGACTCTGGGCGTCGGCTTCGCCATGATCTTCTCGTACTTGCTCTCCAGCACTCTGGTGCCGATCTTGAGTGTTTATTTGCTCAAGCATGAGGAGCATCCTGCGCAAGAGCAAGAGGGCGAAAAGAAGCCCCGTCTGTTCGAGCGGATGCTCCGGGGTTATGGCAAGCTCGTGGATTGGTTCATCCGACTCCGCTGGTTGGTAGTGCCAAGCTATTTGGCTGCCTGTGGCCTGATCCTGGGGTTTATTGGCTTAGAAGTTGGTACCGAACTGTTCCCGCAGGTCGATGCAGGAGAATTCGTGTTGCGGTTTCGGCCGCCGGCCGGGTCGAGCTACGAATTGACCCGCGAGATGGGAATGAGGTGCCTGCAAGAAATCGAGCGGGAGGCCGGAACGGGGAAAATCGAAATCTCCTTGGGCTTTGTCGGTCAGGTCGCCCCCAACTTCGGCATCGACAACATGGTGCTGTTCATGCGCGGACCGGACGACGGCTGGCTGCGGGTCAAATTCGTCGAAGACAGCGGCATCAAACTCGAAGAGTTCCGCGAACGGCTCCGCAAGGTCCTGCCCGAACGAATTGTTCCGTGGCTGGCCCAACGGTTGCAAATGGGAGGCCTGGACAAAGAGGAGGCCCAACAGAAAGCCGAGAAATGCACCTTTGGTTTTGAGCCGGGCGACCTCGTCAGTCAGGTCATGAGCTTCGGCGCCGCCCGACCGATCGCCATTCGCATCATCGGCACCGATTACGACAAAGTCCGCGAGCACGCGGAAAAAATTGCCGCCCAGATGAAGCGTATCCCCTTTCTCCGTGATGTCACTTTCGAGCAGACGCTCGATTATCCCTCGGTCGAGATCGAGATTGATCGCGAGATGGCGGGACTGGTTGGCATCACTCCCGACGACCTCAAGCATTCCCTGGTGATGGCGACTTCCTCAACCCGCTTCACCAACCTCAATTACTGGATCAACGTGAAAACCGGCTTCGACTATCTGGTGCAGATCCAGGTGCCGCCCCTGCACATGGACAAGCCGTCCGACCTGGAAGAGCTGCCGCTCAAAATGGTTAATCCTTATGTTCCTCTGATGCTCCGCGACGTGATAGCGAACGGCCAAGTCCGCGAAAGCATGCGGCCCGGCGAATACGACCGCGACATGTCGCAGCGCTACCTGACCGTGCTCGCCAATGTCGAGGGTGAGGATATGGGCCGGGCCATCAAGCAAGTCCGCCAGGCGGTCCAGGAAGCCGGGGAAGCCCCCCGCGGCGTGCGCGTGGAAGAGCAAGGCCAAGTGCCGCAGATGAGCAAGATGTTTAAGGCGCTGGGAATTGGTCTGGCGGTGGCTGTATTTGTCATTCTTGTTTTGTTGACGGCTTATTTTGAATCACCACGTCTGGCTATTATTTCCCTTGGCGCCGTGCCGGGAGTGCTCGCCGGCATCGCCGTTATCCTTTATTTCACGAAAACGACGCTTAACATCGAGTCGTTCATGGGCTCGGTCATGTCCATTGGTGTTTCCGTGTCTAATTCGGTGATGATGGTGACATTCATGAGTGAACATTGGCAAGAGGGCAAGCCGTCAACAGAAGCAGCCCACCAGGGTGCAAGTGAACGCTTGCGGCCGATCCTGATGACAGCCTGCGCCATGTCTATCGGCATGGTGCCAATGGCCTTGGCGCTGGAGCGCGGCAGTGAAATGGAAGCACCGCTTGGCCGGGCGGTGATCGGCGGTCTGGTGATGTCTACATTCGCCACCCTGCTGGTGCTCCCTTCAATCTTCGCCGTGGTGATCGGCAAATCGAAGGCCCACTCGCCCTCGCTCTACCCGGACAATCCCGCAAGCAAATACCACGATCCCCAGCTTTATGCTCACACGAACGAAGACGAAGGCACGGACCATCAGAGGGAAAGGAGCTGAATCATGCAAACAGCTTTTCGATGTGACGTCCCCGTTCGTTCCACTCACCGCTGGCGGCTATGTTTCGGGCTTCTGGCCGTCCTTGCTGCATCAGGCTGTGCTAAGGAAAAGCAGAAAACAGCCCCAAGCCTCTTGGAGCCACCAACCCTTCAATGGATCTATCCTCAGCTCAAGAAGATCGTCCGTGTCGTTGGACAGCCGAGCTTCGTGCAGAGCTACGAACGTACCTCAATCTATCCAAAGGTGAGGGCATTTATCGAGAAGTGGAACGTGGACATCGGCGACCGGGTGCAGAAAGGCGACGTGCTTGCGGACCTCTTCGTGCCGGAGCTGCGGGAGAAGTGGCAGACCGAGAAGGCCACAGTAAAACTGGAAAAGGAGCGGGTTGCCCTGGCTCTCAAGATGGTGAAAGTGGCTGAAGCCGAAGTCGAGGCGGCCGAGTGGCGTCTCGCCGAGGCCCAGCGAATCCTCGACGATTACAAAGCTGCCGTCGATCGCTGGGAGGTGCAGGATGAGCGGCTGGCCCGCGAGGTCAAGAGGGATGTCGTTGATCCCCAAGTTCTCCTGGAGACGCAACATCAGCACCGGGCGGCTGTCGCCCGCTGGAATGCGCAGAAAGCCACCATCGCCAAGGCGGATGCGGAACTGCTTGCTAAAAGGGCCGCGCTGGAGGCTGCCATCGTCGAAGTCGCCGTGGCCCGCGCGCGTGTGGCCGTCGCCGAGAGCGAGGCCAAGCGGCTCGAAGCCTGGGTGGGTTACCTCAAACTGTACGCGCCCTACGACGGCATCGTTATAGAGCGCAATGCCAACACCTGGGACTTTGTCCTGCCCGAGACCGGCGACCCGACCGCCATGTTCCGGGCTCCCCACCTCTCACCCAGTGGCAAGGCTGCCCCTATCTACGTGATCGATCGCACGGACATCATCCGTATCTACGTCGATGTTCCTGAACGAGACGCTGACTTCGTCCATGTCGGATCGGAAGCACAGGTCAAGATATGGGCCTACCGGGATGAGTGGATTCCGGCCACGGTAACGCGCATCTCCTGGGCCCTCAATCCCAAGAGCCGCACCATGCGGGCCGAGATCGATTTGCCCAATCCCGAAAGCAAGATCCTGCCCGGAATGTATGCCTACGGCCGAGTGGTAGTCGAACGCCCCAATGTCCGGGCGTTGCCCAAGTCTGCGCTGATCTATTCCGGCGGACGAGCCTTCGTCTGGCTGTATGAAGACGGCCATGCCAAGCGCGTTGAAGTCCAGACGGGCGTCACCAGCGATAAGTGGGTCGAGATCCTCGGTCGTGGCACCAACAAGAAATTCCACGGTCGTGAAGAGTGGGAGCCGATCAGCGGTTCAGAACAGGTACTCATTGGCAACATGATAACGACGCTCACCGAAGGCGCACCGGTGCAGTTGGAAGATACGCCGGGGCCGATCGAGGAAGAGTCGGTCCAAAGAAAGGATAACGCCATGTAAGGTCAAGTAAACGAAAGCTGACGAGCCGCCGCTTATGCGATGGCTCGTCCGTGGAACTATCGAGGGTTACAATCATGCCCAGGGAAAATCAGGACCAAAAAAGACAGGCTGCTGCCGAGGTCCGCCAAGAACTGCGGACCGTGGCGCAAGAACACCCACGGATTACGTGGGTATGGGCGATATTATTTCTACTTTTATCTTTTATAGCTGTGGGGAGTGTCGGCTTGGCGGTGTGGGAATGGCACGAAGCGAAACAGGCCCGCAAAGCGGAACAACAGGCCGTCGAGGACCGCGAAGAGATCCAAAAAGAAGTGGAAAAAATCAAGGGCAAACTCAAACGAGCAGAAGCGAATGCCAACGAGAGGCTAAGAGAGCGTGATCAGGCGCAGGAGGAGAAGAAGACAGCGAAGCGCTCGGAGCAAGAATTAAAGGCGATCCTGGACTTCCTCAAAAGCAGACTGTTGGCCACGGGCCGTCCAGGAGACATCTCGCTATCAGCGGCATTTTGGGCCGGCACTCAGGGTCAAAATCTGACCACACGTCCCGGGCTAACCTTGCGCCAAGCGGTGGATGAGGCCGAGTCGCACGTCGCCGAGGTGTTCGGAGATCGGCCACTGTCCGAAGCATCGGTGCGCGAAATGCTGGGCCTGGCTTACTTGAACTTGGGAGCCGCGACGGAAGCAGTCCGGCAGTACGAGCGCGCCTTCGAGTTGCGCGAGGCCGTGCAAGGAGACAACGCTTCCGAGACAGCCGACTGCCGCAACCAGCTGGCCGTCGCCTATCGGCTCGCCGGCCGCCATGATGATGCTAGCCGCCTGTTTCATCATAAACCCGATTCCCCTACCCATGCCTCCGCCCTGGTTGTCCGCGGCTTGATGCTGCTGGAAGAGAAAAAACCTGCCGAAGCCGAGCTGAAACTGCGTGAGAGCCTGCTTATCCGTCAAAAGATGCAGCCGGATGACTGGAGCACATTTGAGACAAAATCGATCCTCGGTGAGGCACTTTTGGACCAAAAGAAATATGAGGAAGCCGAGCCACTCCTACTGTCGGGCTACCAGGGCATGAAAAAACGCGAATCCCAAATGCCTTCGTCTGCTAAAGTCCAGCTCACGCGAGCGCTGGAACGCCTGGTACATCTCTATGAAACCTGGGGTAAGAAAGACCAGGCAGCCAAGTGGCGAAAGGAGTTGGAAAAAGCGAAGCGCTGACCTTCCATTGCTTGTGCTTCTCATTCGCGCACCCCACGGCCCGGCCGCGGCAGGGCTGTTCGCTCGTCGAGCCTCGGCAGGATAGGTCGAGCGGAGCAGGCCCCACCCTAGGCCTGGTCCCAGCTGGAAGCTGGAAACATCAAACGGCCTCGCTGTGCCCCAGTGATTTTGCTTGCACCAACACTCCAGAATGGCTACATTCATATTACCTACCTTGACCTGCCTCGGAAACGATAGGATCATGAAAGCTCCTGCACTCCTTACTGTAGCCGCCTTCTTGGGGATCGTTCCCGTACTATGGGCGGAATCTCCCAGCGCAGCGGACGCGGACTTTTTCGAGAAGCAAGTACGGCCCCTGTTGGTGGAGCATTGTTACAGGTGCCACGGCAACGGCAAAACAAAGGGTGGATTGAGTCTGACCTCACGTCCAAGCATCCTCAAGGGCGGCGCTTCCGGCCCGGCCATTAAACCGGGGGATCCCTCCGGCAGTCTGCTCATTCAGGCTGTCCGCTATGAGGGCGAGACACGAATGCCGCCTAAGAAGAAACTGCCGGATCACGCTATCGCCATTCTGACTGCCTGGGTCCAACGCGGTGCTCCCTGGCCTGCTGTCCCGTCCGGCAGCGATGCCTTACGCTCGACCGGCGCGGCCATCAGCGCCGAGGAACGCGCCTTCTGGGCCTTCCAACCACTTGCCGATCCGCCGTTGCCGGCGCCGCGCTCCCACGCGGACTGGGTCCGTAAACCGCTTGATCGTTTTATCCTGGCAAAGCTGGAAGCACGCGGACTACATCCGGTGCGTCCCGCTGACAAATATGCCCTGCTTCGCCGCGTTACTTTTGACCTGATCGGCCTGCCGCCGACGCCGGAAGAGATCGCAGCATTTCAGAGCGACGATTCGCCTACTGCTTACGAGAAAGTCGTCGATCGTTTGTTGGCCAGTCCGCACTACGGCGAACGCTGGGGCCGATATTGGCTCGATGTGGCCCGCTACGGAGAGGATCAGGCCCACACTTTTCAAGCCCGTCTTTTCCCCTATGGTTATCGCTACCGCGATTGGGTGGTCCAGGCATTCAATGATGATATGCCCTATGATCGTTTCATCATTGAGCAGATTGCCGGTGACTTGCTCACGGATGGCGACCCGGTTGCCCATCGGGTCGCATTAGGTTTCTTTGCCCTGGGACCGCACTACTACCAGGATGGGGCAGCGCGGAAGCTTGTCGAAGCCACCGAGTTGGATGACCGCATTGATACGTTGACGCGTGGCTTTCTCGCGCTGACGGTTTCTTGCGCTCGCTGTCACGATCACAAATTTGACCCGATTTCTCAGAGTGATTACTACTCGCTGGCCGGCGTCTTCCAGAGCACCCAATACAAGGAAATCCCGCTGGGACCGCCGGATGTGATCGAACGCTATAACAAGTCCCAGAAAGACATCCGCGACTGTGAGGCGAAAATCAAACAGTTCATCAAAAGGGAGGGAAAAGGGCAAGGCGTTAATAACCTCAGCGATCAGGCCAAGCAGAAATTGGCGAACATGCGGCGCGAATTGGCGCAGCTCAAAAAGAATGCACCGCCAGCGCCGTCGCTCATCCACACCTTGAGCGAAGGGCAGCCGGTCAACATGCGGATTTACTTGCGCGGTAATCCCGACAAGGAGGGTGAAGTCGCGCCGCGCCGTTTCCTGCGCATCCTGGCCGGTGATAATCCGCCGTTGTTCACGCAAGGCAGCGGCCGGCTCGAATTGGCGCGGGCCATCGCCGATCCGAAAAATCCCTTGACGGCGCGCGTGCTGGTCAACCGCATCTGGCAGCATCACTTTGGCCGGGGTATCGTCGGTACGCCGAGTAATTTCGGCAAGCTCGGCGAACGACCCACTCACCCTGAATTGCTCGATCATCTGGCTACGCGCTTTATCGCCTCCGGTTGGTCGATCAAGGCCCTGCACCGCGAAATTTTGCTGTCGGCGACATATCGCATGAGTTGTGACCATGACGCACACAACACCGCCATCGACCCGGATAATCGGCTTTTGTGGCGCATGAACCGCCGTCGGCTCGACGTGGAGGCCTGGCGCGATGCGCTGTTGGCCGCCTCCGGCGAATTGGATGAGCGTCTCGGTGGGCCACCAGCCGAGATCAGCAGCCTTGCCAACAAACGACGCACACTTTACGGCAAGATCAGCCGGCATAACCTCGACAGCCTGCTGCGTTTGTTCGATTTTCCCGATCCGAACATCACCAGTGGAACGCGACCGGTGACCATTGTTCCTTTGCAACAGCTGTTCGTGCTCAATAGCGAGTTCATGGTCGCACGCGCCCGCAGCCTGGCAGCGAAGCTGACGACGGAAGAAAAAGACGACGCGGTACGCATCCGCAAAGCGTTCCTGCGCGTGTTCGGCCGTCCTGCTCGTGAGCGCGAGATCCAAATGGGGTTGGCGTTCCTCCACACCGTAGAGAAAACAGTCCTCAGCCCTTGGGAACAATATGCCCAGGTGTTGCTGAGCACCAACGAATTCGCCTTTGTCGATTAGTTCCCGAAACGGAGCAGGGGTGTAAGCTCCCTGAGGTTCGCTCCCGGGGCTTACGCCCCCGCATCTGGGGAGGAGATTCAATTATGCATCCGTGGATGACGCGGCGGCAAATGTTGTGCCGCCTGGGCAACGGCTTCGGAGCGCTGGGGCTGGCCAGTGTGTTGGCTGGCGAGGGATTGCTTGGCTCGACGGCACAAGCGGCGAGCAACCCTTTGGCGCCGAAGGCACCGCATTTCCCGCCACGCGCCAAGCGCGTCATCTTCCTGTTTATGAATGGCGGTCCCTCACAAGTCGATACCTTCGACCCCAAACCAGCCTTGGCGAAATATGCCGGACAATCAAAGGAAGGCACGACGCGCCAACAGGCAGCGGGCAAGCTGATGCCCTCACCGTTTCGGTTCCAGAAATACGGCTCAAGCGGCATCGAAGTGAGCGAATTATTTCCGCACATCGCTCGCTGCATCGAGGACATCTGCGTCATTCGCTCTATGCACACCAACACCCCCAATCACGAGCCATCGCTCCTGATGATGAACTCCGGCGAGACCCAGCCGACCCGGCCTAGCATGGGATCGTGGCTGTGCTACGGACTCGGTTCGGAGAACCAAAACTTGCCCGGCTACATCGTCCTCTGTCCGGGCAAGCCGGTTGTCGGCCCACAACTGTGGAGCAACAGTTTCCTGCCTGGCATCTATCAGGGCACGCACATCAACAATAGTCGGGTCGATCCTCGAAGGGTGATCGAGCACACCGCCAATCGTTACCTGCCGCGCGGCGCTCAGCGCCGCCAACTCGATCTGTTGCAGCAGATGAACGCCGTCCATCTGCATGAGCGCGGCCAAGACGATCAGCTCGAAGCCCGCATCGCCTCGTTGGAAATGGCTTTCCGCATGCAAACGGAAGCGCAGGAAGCGTTCGACCTGGACCGCGAGACAACGGCCACGCGCCGGCGCTACGGCGAGGGCCCATTTGCCAACGCTTGCCTTATCGCACGCCGTTTAGCCGAACGCGGCGTGCGCATGACGCAGATTTACTACGGCAACGATCAGCCCTGGGATGATCATACCGACATCCTCAACCACCGTAATCATGCTCGCCAATCGGACCAGCCGATTGCAGCGCTATTAAACGATCTCAAAAGTCGTGGTTTGCTTGAGGAGACGCTGGTGATTTGGGGCGGCGAGTTCGGCCGCACACCGGCCGCGCAGGGCAGCAAGGGGCGCGATCATAACAGCAAGGGCTTTACCATGTGGCTGGCTGGCGGCGGTGTCAAAGGCGGCTACGTTCACGGTGCTACCGACGAGTTCGGCAGCGCCGCCGTCGAGAAAAAAGTTCACGTCCACGATCTCCATGCTACCATATTGCACCTGCTCGGTATCGATCACGAACGGCTGACCTTCCGTTACAGCGGCCGCGATTTTCGCCTGACCGACGTGCATGGCGAAGTGGTACGCGACATCCTGGCGTAAGGGCTGCTGTAAAGATCGAATCATGCAGGAGTGCGCGGCTTTACCGTACAGGAGATACGGGGAATTTGCCGTCGAATGTATCAAGAGCGGGAGGTGCTCCAAATCCACACAAGACGGCCACGGATTGGCCGAGGACTTGGACGGGGAGCAGAAGGCATCGTCTACATGAATCTCGATCATTTGGGTCGGGAGGTTCAAGTATTTCACCCAGGCCACACGTCTCCACTGCAAGCGGGGAACGAAATTGCTAATCGGGAAAAGGTACGAGCCATTCGTCCGGACAATGTGGTCAAAACTCAGCCGCCGACGGATCCCCGACAGGATTAGCTTGTTAAAGAAGAAGTGCGTCCATCGAGTACGCCGCCGAATTCAGCTCAGTAAAGCGGACAAGACCGTAGGGCAAGCGGCTCGCTTGCCCTACGGTCTTGTCCGCCAGTCCTTATCGGCCGCATGCCGAATCGCACGAAGACGCTGTGGCCGCATCGATGCTGTCGAGATTTAGCGCACCGCCAGCTGCGCGCTCCAGCGTGGCCAAGTGGCGATAGTATTCGGCGACGAATTGGTAATAATCATCTTTCAAGCGAATGACAGCGCGCTCAGCTTCTACCAGCGTCAAAAATGGTATCCGGCCATTCTGATACGCCGACTCGGCGGATTTGACGTTCAGCTCAGCCTTGGGCACCACTTCTTGTTCATACAGGCGTCCAGCCCGTTTATTCTCCATGACCTCGGCGTAGGCTTGGTTGATCTCGTAGTTCATCTGGTTCACTTGACGATCCAGTTCGGCGCGGCGCTCGGCGATTTTGGCCTTGGCCTCCCAGACGGCGGCGCGGCGGCGAGCCAGGCGGACAGGCAGATTCATGCGCAAGGCCAACTGCGGCCGCAATCCAGGTTCCACCCAGAAAGCGTCGTAGGCCGCCATCAGGTCGAAATCGGGATAATACTCCTTGTAGGCCAACGCCAAGGCCGCTTCTTCGGCCTGGATGCGGTTGGCCAAGGCACGCAAGTCGGGACGACGTGCCAGAGCAGCGGCACGCAGTTGGGCAGACCCGGGCAATACATCGATAATAGCGATCTTTTTTGGCGGAGGAGGCAACGGCACGTCCGGATCACGGTTGAGTAGCGTGTTGATACGGGCAATGGCCACCAGCCGTAAGCGTTCCAGCGTGTAGCTCCGTTTCTGTTGACGACCGATCTCTACGTCAGCCTGGAGGATATCCTGTTGAGGCGACAGGCCGTGGGTGTAGTTGAATTCGGCGTCTCGACGAAATTTGCGCAACAAGCGCAGGTTCTCCTCGTTGACCTCGATGGCGCGAGCGACCCAGTAGTAATCGTAAAAAGCGATTTTGACGCTCTCGATAAGCTGTAAACGAGCATCGTCTACGTCGTTGGCAGCAGCCCGCGCCTGGGCCTGGACGTTCTCGCCGCGTAACGTCAATTTGCCCCGCCAGGGCAGCCTCTGCCAGGCGGCGATGCGATAGCCGTTGCTGGCGTCTCCTGTCGTGCCCAGTCCGGCGGGCGCCAGCGTCGTATCCAGGACCGGATCGTCCAGCGAAGTCACCTGCGGATAGCGTGCTTGTACTGCTTTCCACGTCGCTATCATCTGTGCCAGGGTTGGGTTGCGTGCGAGGACTGCTTGAACCAGAGTGTCAAGCGGCAGCTCTTCCTGGCCAGCGAATAGTGTGTCCGCTGACTGAGGAGCCAGCCCCCCTCCTTCTCTCCCCCCAGCAGAGGAAGAAGAAGGAGGTAATTCAGTCGGAGCATGGAGGGGTTGCTCCGCTTCTTCTTGCTTTTGCTCGTAAGATGCCTGATGAATTTCTCTGGGCTGCGACCGTAAGGGAGTAACGGGCAGGGTTGCTCCCTTACGGTCGCAGCCCGAATGGTCCTCAAGCTCCGCTTGGAAACCAGACGGCAAGGGCGGCGCGTGGGCGCAGCCGGTCACGAAACCAGCCAAAAGCAACAAGCACCACCGCGATCGCTTGCCCATGCGGAGCCTCCCCACCTCTCGTCGCGTTGTTTTGCCTCATCGGCTCATCCCGATATGTTTCTTCGATAAATCGATCCATGTTTGTCCCTCTTTCCGATTTTTTTGATTTTGCGCGTGCAAATGGCGGCTGAGATGCGTCTAATAATAGTAGGCGCGTTCATTCCTGCGGGCACCGCACTTGCACCAATGAGGCTGCGTCCATGATGGACAACCGTGTCGGCATCAACGATCTGATTCGTCAAGCCTGCAGGCACGAGCCGGGCGCCCTCGGTCGGCTCTTGGAATCATATCGCCATTATCTCAAATTGCTGGCGCGTACTGGCATCGATGCTTCGCTGCAAGGCAAGGCCGATCCCTCCGATTTGGTGCAGGAAACTTTTCTCAAAGCGCATCAGTATTTCGGCCAATTCCGCGGCCGAAGCGAGGCAGAGTTGATCGTTTGGCTGTGGCGCATCTTGGCCCGCAACCTCGCCGACCTGACGCGCCGCTATTACCGAACCGAGAGCCGCCGCGCCAGCCGTGAACGCTCGCTGGAACAACTGCTGGACACGTCTTCGCAGACGCTGAACCATCTGCTCGCCGATGCGGCCGGCGCGCCCCATGTGTCAGTCCAGCGCCGCGAGCTGAGCGTGGTACTGGCCAACGCCTTGGCCGAACTGAGCGGCGAACACCGCGAAGTCATCATCCTGCGCAGTCTGGAAGAACGCGCTTGGCCGGAAGTGGCCCGGCGGATGGAACGCAGTATCGGTGCGGTGCGTATGCTCTGGGTGCGCGCACTGAAGCGTTTGCGCCCCTTGATCGAGAACCAACTATGAACGAACGCTCTGTGTCCGCGGTGAATCGAGAGGCCCGGCTAGCCGAAATCCTGGACGCCTACCTGGCGGCACAGGAAAACGGAGCCGCACCAGACATGGACGAATTTCTGGCCTGCTATCCCGACCTGGCTGGTGAGTTGCAGGAATGTCTGGCCAGCCTTACCTTCATCCGCCGCGCGAGGAAATTAGCCGTCGCGGGCGCCCCCCACGAAGGCGAACCGGCCAGGGGAGTGCTGGGCGATTTTCGCATCCTCCGTGAGATCGGCAAAGGCGGTATGGGCGTGGTCTATGAGGCGGAGCAGCTCTCGTTGTGTCGCCGTGTGGCTCTGAAGGTGTTGCCGTTCGCGGCTACGATGAACCCGCGGCATTTGCAGCGCTTCCACAATGAGGCGCGGGCGGCGGCTTGTCTGCATCATCCCCATATTGTGCCGGTGTACTTCGTCGGCTGCGAACGCGGCGTGCATTTTTATGCCATGCAGTTCATCGATGGACAATCGCTGGAAGGCTTTCTCCGTCGATTGCATGATACCGCCGCCACAGCAGCGACGCTCGTCGCTGCGCCGGTCCGAAACCGAGATCAGTTGAGGCCGCTCTCCGTCGCACCAGACGCTATGACGGTAGTGGATTCGCGGGCCAAGGCCACGACGCCGGCCGTGCCACAGGATGCAGCGTACTTTCGCCAGGTGGCGGAGTGGGGCATTGCGGCTGCGGAGGCACTGGAACACGCTCACAGTTTGGGTATTGTTCACCGCGACATCAAGCCGGGCAATTTGTTGATTGATGCGGTAGGCCGGCTGTGGGTTACGGACTTTGGGCTAGCGCGGACGGTGAACGATTCCAGGCTGACCTTGACGGGCGATTTATTGGGCACCTTGCGCTACATGTCTCCGGAGCAAGCGTTGGCCAAGCATGGCCTGGTCGATCATCGTACCGACATCTATTCGTTGGGGGCGACACTGTACGAATTGCTGACGCTGCGGCCGGCTATCGACGGCCTGGACCGCGAGGAGGTGCTCAAGAAGATTGCTTTCGAGGAGGCGGCAGGGGCACGGCAACTCAATAGAGCGGTCCCTGTGGAATTGGAAACAATCGTGAGCAAAGCGATGAGCAAAGAACCAGCAGAGCGCTACGCCACGGCCAAGGAAATGGCAGAGGACTTGCGCCGCTTTTTGGATCATAAGCCAATTCGGGCGCGGCGTCTGAGCCTCCTCCAGCGAATGAGGAAGTGGGCGCAGCGCAACACGGCCGTTATCTGGACCGCGGCGGCTTTCCTGATGTTGGCCGCAGCAGTTTTGGCGGCCGGGGGCCTCTGGCACGTACTGCAAATCCAAGCGACTCTGGCAGAAGTACGCCAGCGCGAGCGCGAAATCCGGCAGCACTTGTACGCCCAGGACATCATGGTAGCGTGGCAGGCCTTGCGCGAAGGGGAACAGGAGCGGATACGCGGCCTCTTGGACCGGCACGTACCGGAGGCCGGGCAGGAGGACCTGCGCGGCTTTGAGTGGTACTATCTCCAGCGGCGTTCGCGCGGACTGCTGCATGAGGCCGCACGGGTTACCGCCCATGAAGGCGGCGCCTATTGCGTGACTTACTCGCCGGATGGCCGCACACTGGCCAGTGCCGGCAAGGACGCTGTGATCCGGTTCTGGGATGCCCGCACCCTGCACCCGCGCGGGGAGTTGCACAGCGGCCAGGGTGAGGTCAATGAGGTTGCCTTTACGCCGGACGGAAAGAGCTTGGCCAGCGCCGGCGATGATAGAACCGTTTGGTTATGGGATCTGCCGACGGCGCGGCAGCGGGCCATCCTACGGCCGAAAGGCTGCCGAGACGAACTCTCTACCCTGGCTATTTCTCCCGACGGCAAGGTGCTCGCCGCTGGAGGAAAGGACGGCGGGATCTGGTCGTGGGACCTGGCCTCTGGCAAGTTGCAAGCTGCCCGGAACCCGGGCGGCGGATGGATCTTCTACCTGACTTTCGCTCCCGATAGCCGGCTCCTGGCCATTGCCAACCATGATGGCCGAGGCGTGCTGCTGGACCCCATTACGCTGCGCGAACGTGGGCAATTCCAGCACCCCCACGGACCAATGCATTGCGTAGCCTTTAGCCACGATAACCGAACGTTGGCGGCAGGCTCCGCCAGGGGAGGCCGAATTCTCCTTTGGGACCTGACGGAGAGGGTACAGCGAATCGATCTGTCGGGACACGAATCCTCAGCTACTCGGTCGTTGTCTTTTTCCCCGGACGATACCCTGCTGGTTTCGGGCGGCGATGACTGGCGCGTGAGGCTCTGGGATGTCCGTTCGGGGGATTTGCGGGCTTCAATCCAAGGGCACGCTGGACGCGTCTGGTCTACGGCCTTTGCACCTGATGGCGAGGGGGTGGCATCGGCAGGCCAAGACGGGGACGTCAAACTCTGGCATGTCCACGGCGATGACCGCCGTACCATCCGGGTTGCCTCGGCAGCGGAGAAGGAGGTTGCTGTCGATTGGGTTACGTTCGCGCCAGATGGGCAAACCCTGTTCACTCGGACTACTAATGGGGAACCAGGGTGCTGGAACACACTTTCTGGTCGGCGCGCGGCACTTGCACCAGCCTGCCGGCTCGTCACCGTCGCAGGTGACGACAAAAGAGACCTACGCGTGCAGGTTCTCTCAGATGCGGCCGCACAGGTATACCGGCACGCACGGCCTATTTCGGCCGTCGCTATTTCTCCGGATGGCGAGCGTGTCGCTTTTGCGGATGATTCGCCCACCGTGTGGCTATGGGAGGTTGGGGCGGGCCAACCCCGGGAACTGTCGCGGCTGTCTGGCGTCTGCAAATGTCTGGCCTTCGCGCCGGACGGCCGGACGATTGCTGTCGCAGCGGCCGCCCGTGTCCTCCTGCTGGACATCGTCCAAGGGCAGTCCCTCGCAGTCCTGAGCGGACATAGCAAAGTAGTCCTGAGCATTGCCTTTAGCCCAGACGGCCGGCTGCTGGCTACCTCCGGGCGGGAGGATAATACCGTTCGGATCTGGGAGCTTCCCAGCGGGCGCGAACGATACTGTCTGTGGAAACACCGAACGATGGTGCATGCCGTTGCCTTCTCCCCGGATGGCCGGACGTTGGCCAGTGGGACGAAAGCGGGAGAAGTGATTCTCTGGGATGTCGCCGGGGGCCAGGAGCTGATGCGGCTCGAGGACCACGGGGGAGAGATTCTCACTTTGGCTTTTTCTCCAAACGGCAAGATCTTGGCCGCCGGAGGACATGGAACTGACGCCAAGAGTGCCGAAGTGACTCTCTGGTACGGCGACGAAGCGCGGCCGGACCTGGGGCTTTAGACAGACTGAGGCACGCAGGGCCATAGGTGGGATCGAGGGGGCAATTTTCGTAAACGGCTTCAATGACGCAGGTCATGATTTCGACTCTCTAAGGAGGATAAGGCCAATCGTCCCGTAGTATACCGCCAGCGGTGTAGTGAAATGGCGGTTGCCGTACGACGAATAAGACAGAAACAGAAAAAGGCGCCCGGTGAGTTCATATCGCCAAGCCAAGCACTCCCTGGCCCCGGCATCGCCCTGGCACTTGATCTGCGCGCCGGCGGCAATGATCTTCTCTTGGATTGCAGATCAGCCCATCCAGTGAGGAATCAATTGGCTTGCTTCTTCCCTGGGTAGCGAGGAGGATCAACATGAACACACCGATCCGATCCGCTCTGCTTATTGCGACTGTGCTCCTTCTGGCTGTGGGTATCTTGGGAATCCGCTTCGTTGGTGATCCAGCAGACTTGCGAATGCTCCTCCAAGCAGAACGTCGCCATCAGCAGTTGCAACGGTTCAAGCAGGTTGTCGATCACCGCATAGAAGCCAAAGATGCTCTCGTACGTGAAGTGATCGCTCAGCGGTGCAAGCTGAGTGAAGCCTTGACGCGGTGCCAGGAAATCGACCGCGAATGGCTCCTGGAACTGGAACGCGACTGGCCCAACGCTTTCATCGGAGAAGCGGAGATGCACCGAGTGGCTTGTTCCGATGCAGATTGCTACTTCCACAGCATCTCCTGGCGTGTCGAGTACCTCCTGCGCAATCGGCCCAGAGAAGCAGCAATAATCCTCCACCGATTGGAGAAGGAGTATCAGCAACTCCAGACCAGCCAGCAGGCAACTTTGACACCCCCGATGGAGCAGGCAGGAACGAGTCGTTGAATGGAAGCGGCGAACGACCGATAGACATCGACCGTTCGCCAGCTAAGAGCTAGCGGACCAAACCTCCTCTCCCCTTGTGGGAGAGGGCTGGGGTGGGAGGTGTCAAGGCAATGGAGCCAGGGAGGGGTATCCCCCCACCCCAACCCTCCCCCACAAGGGGGAGGGAAAAGACCCCCGACCCTCCCCCACAAGGGGGAGGGAAAAGTCCGCTAGCCCTAAGTGCTAGCAGCCATTTCTCTCCCTCACAAAGGGGGAGAGGTTTGTCCGGTAGCCCTAAGGATTACGACCAACGGCCCAATGCTCTAGAATTCGCGGTCCTTCTTGCGGCCTGGTTCCGGTACGGGGTACTTGCCGTCGGGACCGGCCAACAGCGGGGCGGGCGAATCCATCGCCAGCCGATCGACCTCCGGGGCGAATTCGTGGGCATCGGCGAGCATGTCTTTCAGGGTGACGGTTCGGCCGATGTGCGCCGCTTTTCGTCCCATGGCCGTGACCACACTGGCCATGGCGCCGCGCTCGACTTCGTTGTACGGCCTGTCTTCGCGGATGGCCTGGAGCAGATCGTTCCATTCGACGCGGTAGGGATTGTCGGTGTCCTTCTCCTCGGCGCGCCAGGCAATGTCCTGCTGGTGTGGCCCGCCAGTCTTCTGCGTCCTTTTGCCCCGGCGGCGGGCTTCGCCGGTGAAGACACAATTCTGCCCCTTGAAGATGCGGGCATAAGAGGGCCAGTGGCCGTTGACCGAAATGATGGCCGAGCCTTTGGTGCCGTGCGCATAGCTGGCGTGTTCTTGCTCGCAGCCGATCATGCAGCGGCCTTCCAGCCACAACTTGGTGCCATCGGCGAAGGTATACTCAACAGAATAGACATCGAAGTTCTGATCGATGTCGGTGCCGCCGCTGTCATTATGGTAATGCCGGCCGCCAGAGCCACGTGCCTCGATTGGCCAGGCATCTTTCATCCAGCAACATTCATCGATATTGTGGATGTAAAAATCACTGTAGCAGCCGCCGCTGGCCCACAAGAACGAATGGAAACGCTGCACTTGATAGAGCAGCTCGCTAATGTTCGGCGGCTTGGGTTTAGAAGCGAAGAAGGCGTCCGGACCATGCTGCCGATAGGCGCGTAGCAGAATGATTTCGCCGAGTTGGCCGTCGCGGATGCGTCGGTACAATTCCTGCCGGGCATGGCAGTGCCGGCACATCAGACCGACGCCGACCTTGAGGTTCTTGGCTCGCGCTTCCTCACCCAGCTTCAGCATCTTGCGCGTGCTCGGTCCATCGACGGTGATCGGCTTCTCCATGAAGACGTGCAGTCCTTTCTGGATGGCGTAGGTGAAATGGACCCAGCGAAACGCTGGCGGCGTCGTCAGGATGACCACATCGCCCGGCCGTAAGCAGTCCATGGCGTGCTTGTAGGCATCGAAACCAAGGAACTTGCGATCCGTGGGCACTTCGACTTTCTTGTCCTTCTCAAACTTCTTGAGGTAGTCGTAGCATCGGTTGAGCTTACTCGTGAAAACATCGGCCATAGCCACGAGCTTGGTAGGGCCGAAGCGGCTGACCAGGGCGTCCTCAGCGGCGCCAGTGCCGCGGCCGCCGCAGCCGACCAGAGCCAGCTGGATGGTGTTGTTTTCACCAGCATGAACTGCCGGAATGGCCAGTCCGGTCAGCGCCGAAGCCATAGCGACTTGGCTGCTCGTCTTCAGCATGTCACGACGCGAAAGGTTGGGGTGGAATGTATCGGTCACGATGGATCTCCTCCCGGTGGGGAAAATAGGTAGGAACTCAGTGAGCGAAGTATGCTTACCAGTTTCTCTGATCTGCGGCGAAAGTCAATCGTCGAACGCGAAAAATTTGTGTACAATACCTTCGGATGTGGGTTCGTCCTCCGCCACACGAAAAACAAGGGCTTTTATTATGCTTGATCTCATCGCCGAGATTCGTCATCTCAAAGGACAGAATAACGCTACCATTCTCGCTCACTACTATCAGGATGGCGAAATCCAGGAGCTTGCCGATTTCACCGGCGACAGCCTGAAACTGGCCCGCGCAGCCACGAAAGTCACCACTTCGACGATCGTGTTCTGCGGCGTGCATTTCATGGCCGAGACGGCGAAAATCCTCAATCCCGACAAGCGCGTTTTGTTGCCGGATCTGCAAGCAGGGTGCAGTTTGGCCGAGAGCTGCCCTGCCGACAAGCTAGCTCGTTATCAGGAAATGCTCCGCATCAACGGCCGGCGCTTTCAGACTGTTGCCTATATCAACAGCACCGCCGCTGTCAAAGCCCTGTCTGACTGGGTCGTCACGTCTGGCAACGCCGAGTCGATCCTTCGCCGTGTGCCTGCCGACCATGAGATCCTGTTCGTGCCGGATCGGCACCTGGGCCAATATCTGCAAGAAGTCACCGGACGGAAAATGATCCTGTGGGACGGTTCGTGCATAGTGCATGAGATTTTCAGCGTCGGCGATCTGCTGGCACTGAAACGCCAATTGCCCAAAGCGATCACGCTGGCCCATCCGGAATGTCCGGCGAACATCCGCGAACACAGCGATTTCGTTGGCGGTACCGAGGCCATGCTCAAGCACCTGGCGACTTATCGGGAGCCGACCGACTTCCTCGTCGCCACAGAAGTGAACATGATGTGGCAGATGCAGAGCCAATTTCCGCAGCACCGCTATCATCCGGTGCCGGGCATCACCTGCGCCTGCAACAAGTGCCCGCACATGGCTCGCAACACCTTGGAAAAACTCCGCGATTGCCTGGCCCACGGTGCACCGGAGATCGTCTGGCAACCCAGCTTTCATCGCGCTCGTGAAGTTCTCGAACGCAGCCTGCTGAGCTGAAGAAAAGAGCTAACCCCAGAGTCACAGAGAACACAGAGAAGGAAACACAAAGAAAAGGGAAAGCCAAGGTCAGACCCACGGGTCTTGGCTCCTTCTGGTCCTGATTTTCTCCTCTGTATTCTCTGTGTCCTCTGTGACTCTGGGGTTAATTTTGGAGATTCCTATGCCGCTGATTCCGAATCGCTTTCTCTTCCGCGTTTGCTATCCCTGCCGTTACATCGCCGAGCTGCCGCGCGAGGACAGTGATGATTTGCTCGATTTGCCTCCTACGTGTCGGTTGGACAGTTTTGCCGACATGGACGGACGGCGCTCGTTCGCCGATGTGCGCATGGCCTGGAACGAGGGAGGATTGGCGTTGCAAGTAGAAGTACGCGGCAAGGAACAGGTACCTGTCGGAGATATTTCCCGGCCGCGGTCTTCCGACGGCGTCACCATCTGGATCGATACGCGCGATGCCCGCACCAGCCATCGCGCCAGCCGTTATTGCCATCAGTTCCATTTTCTCGCCGCTGGCGGCGGTCCCGACAAGGATGAGCCAGCCTTGGTACAGAGCAAGATCCATCGCGCGCTGCAGGATGCACCGATGATAGCGGCAGAGACGGTGCCGTTTCAATTGGTGCCGCGCACCGGCGGCTATCGGCTGGAAGCATTCTTGCCGGCAACGGCGCTGTACGGCTTCGACCCGGAGTTGGAGCCGCGGTTGGGGATACATCTGGCCGTCCATGATCGAGAATTGGGAGAACAGTCGCTTAGCGTCGGCAGCGATTTTCCTTGGGCGGAGGATCCGAGCTTGTGGAGCGTGTTGGAATTGGTGAAGGAGGAATAGGAACGAACCGCAGAGTCACCAAGAACATAGAGAAGCAAACGTAGAAAAAGAAAGTAAAGAAAAGGAGGAGATGGACATCTCTTTCTTTTCTGCTTTTCCCTGTTTCTGGATTTGCTTCTCTGTGCCCTTGGTGACTCTGTGGTTAATCTTTTTGCTTAGTAGCGACTGCGTCCGCCGCCATAACCGCCGCGTCCACCGCGACCACCGCGATTGCTGCCGCCTTCGGGTTTTGGACGTGCTTCATTGACGGTCAAGGACCGGCCATCCACCTCTTTGCCGTTCATATCGGCAATAGCGGCCTGCGCTTCGGAATCATTGCCCATCTCCACAAAGCCGAAACCTTTGGAGCGGCCGGTGTCACGGTCCATGATAACCTGGGCCGACACCACGCTGCCGTGCGCCTCGAACAGGCGCTGCAAATCATTGTTACCAACTGAGTAGGGCAGATTGCCCACGTACAACTTCTTGCCCATGAGGGCCTCCGGAAAGAAACTGGCGAGGCACACGATCATCCCGTAGGACGACCTGCTCCGCAAAACGTTAACACATGGACTTTGGAGGAAAGGAAAATGGGAGACTCGCCACAGTGCAACCGAACCCGGCCCGCGAGCAAGCCGCGACATGGACCAATCCGTAAAGCCCACAATACAGCACATTCTACCATGCGAACCTGGTACTGAATAGGGAAAAATGGATTTTTTTCGCGCCGCCACGCTGCAGAATCCGAGCCGAAAGCATTAACAAAGAGCAGAGGTAGAGAATGGCATGGAAAGGACGTCTCGCCTTGCCCGGCGGGGCCCGAGTGCCCCGCGGCCAGCTATAGAGGCAGCAATTATTCCGGAGGCGTCGCCGTATCGGCCGTGCGCTGACGCAACGGACCGCGATAGGTGATACGGCCTTTGCTCAAATCGTAAGGAGAAATGGCAACGGTGACCGTATCGCCAGGCAGGATACGGATGAAGTTCTTGCGGATCTTGCCAGCGATGTGGGCCACGATTTCGTGCCCGTTCTCCAGACGGACCCGGAACTGTGTGTTGGCAAGAGCAGCGATCACCTTGCCTTGAACCTGAATCGCTTCTTCTTTGGCCATGAATCCTCCAAAAACCGAGAAAACAGGTGAACACCCTCTTTGGGTTGGATTATTGTCTTTTTACGAATCCCACCGCAGCTACGCAAGGCGAAACCGCCCCCCGCTCCCTCTTCGCCCACCCGCTCGCAAGGGAGGGAGTTGCCCTTGCTGGCGCGGCGAACAAGCCAGGGGTGAAAAAAATCGAGAATTTGCCGAACAACCGCCGGACTTGTGGTACACTTGGGGCAAGGGACAAGGGACACGTTGCTGTTGGGGTTTGTGAAGAATCGCTGCTCAGCTACAGTGGGAGGTTGGACGATGGCGCAGCATCCATTCGACGAGACTTTGCCAGAGCCGCGGCGCAAGGAGATTTTCCTCGCCTTGGTGGAAACACAGGATCAACGTGTCGGCGTGACGCGCTCGCGCCAGCTGGTCGCCCATCGATTCGGCGTCAGCGTGGACCAGATCCGCCTCATCGAGCAAGAAGGTCTCGATCACGAATGGCCGCCCCTGTGAGCACCACAATTCGATAAATCCGATCGGCGATCGTAAGGGAGCAGGGAATCAAACGGTTCCCTTACGATCGCCGATCGGATACGCAATTTCGACTTGCCGGCTCGGTGGAAATAGTTATCTTATCTTGAACGCTTTTCTCAAGCACAAGTAACTGTTCTGCACCCCGAGCGAGGCAACAGGCATGGCCAACAAGCAATTCAACGTGGCGATCATCGGTCTCGGCTTCGGCGCCGAGTTCATTCCCATCTACCAAAAGCACCCGCTGGCTAACATGTACGCCATCTGCCAGCGCACCGAGAGCAAGCTCAACCAGGTCGGCGACGCCTTCGGCATTGCCAAGCGCTACCGCCGCTATGAAGACGTTCTCGCCGATCCCAACGTCGATTTCGTCCACATCAATACACCCATCCCCGATCACGCTCCCCAAGCCATTGCCGCCCTCAAAGCCGGCAAACACGTCATGTCTACCGTGCCGATGGCCACCACTATCGAAGAATGTCAGCAGATCGTCGAGTTGGTCAAAAAGACCGGCTTGAAATACATGATGGCTGAAACAGTTGTGTATGCCCGCGAGTTTCTGTTCGTCAAGGAGCTGTACGACAAGGGCGAACTGGGCAAAGTGCAGTTTTTGCAGGCGAGCCATCAGCAAGACATGGACGGCTGGCCGGATTATTGGCCGGGCCTGCCGCCGATGCACTACGCTACGCACTGCGTCGGCCCCTGTCTGGCCCTGACCAGGGCCGAGGCGGAATACGTCTCCTGTTTCGGCTCCGGCACCATCCGCCAAGAGCTGATCGGTAAATACCATTCGCCGTTTGCTGTCGAAACAGCGCACATCAAACTCCGCAATTCTGACTTGACGGCTCGTATTTATCGCTCATTGTTCGATACGGCCCGCCAGTACCGTGAGAGTTTCGATGTCTATGGCACGAAGAAATCATTCGAATGGCAGCTGATTGAAGGGGAAGATCCTGTGGTCCACACGGCCAAGAAGCCGGAGCCGGAAATCCCCCAGCGCGTCAAGGTGCCCGATTACGCCCATCTGTTGCCACCGGAGATCCAGCGTTTCACGACACGCGGCGTCTACGATGCCGGTGAGCACGCTCATTTGTCGTTCATCCAGGGCGGCGGCCACGGCGGCTCACATCCGCACCTGTGCCACGAGTTCCTCTCGGCCCTGGCGGAAAATCGCGATCCCTATCCTAACGCCGTGCAGTCAGCCAACTGGACCTGCGTGGGTATCTGTGCCCATCAGTCGGCGCTGAAGGGCGGGGAAATCGTCAAACTCCCCGCGTTTACGTTGATGTAAGTTTAGCTGAGACGCATAGCGGAGTGCGTTCAGCCTCCGCTCCGCTTACCTATCTACCCAACCAACAAGGGAGGTCCACCGATGCGTAATGCTTGGTTCGCTGGCCTGCTGGCTCTCTGCTTGATCGCGGCCTCTGCGCAGGCAGAAGATTCAAAGCCCGCCGATACCATCCCTGCGCCCAGCAACATTCGCGGTGCGGAGTATCCCCGCATCCACGCCGACCTGCGGGTGACGTTCCGTATCAAGGCGCCGAGCGCTCAGAAGGTCGAATTCGGATTTTTCGGATTTGATGGCGGTAAGCGCTATTCGGCGAAGAAAGGCGAGGATGGCTTCTGGACCGTGACGACGGACAAACTGGTGCCCGGGTTCCATTACTACAGGGTGTTCATCGATGGCGTGGAGGTCAATGACCCTGCCAGTGAAACGTTTTTCGGGACCGGCAAGCAAACCAGTGGCATCGAGATCCCGGAGAAGGGTGTCGATTACTATCTCCCCAAAGATGTGCCGCACGGCGAAATCCGGGAGCGCTGGTATCACTCCAAGACAACCCAGCAGTGGCGACGCATTTTCGTCTACACGCCGCCCGGTTACGACACCAATCGCGAGAAGCGCTATCCGGTGCTGTACTTGCAGCACGGCGGCGGCGAAGACGAACGGGCCTGGCCAAACCAGGGGCGCGTCGGCTTCATCCTGGATAATCTGATCGCCGA
>JAJPHU010000350.1 GCA_021325115.1 Planctomycetota bacterium
TGAAGACTGGCATAGCGGAAAAGAAGCTCGTCCTCGGAATCGGGAAGTACTTCGACGAGGCGGGGAGCGATTTTCGCTGGCTCGATCTCACCGCCCGACGCAATCCGTTTGAGCAACCGGTCCTCATAACGTCCAAGACGCGGCCGGGCCGCTTCGATGCGATGCTGCACAGAGAGGCGGTGCAACTGTTTGAGCTTTTCCTTGCGCCTATCCTTGGGCAAGATAATCTGATTGTCCCGAATGCGAAAACCTTGCTGGCGCAGGGAATTTTCGATCAATTCGCGCAACCGGGCCTGCTCTTGCGGGGAGGGATTTGCCATATCGTGAGGGCCCCCAGGAAGGGAAATTATACGCCATGGTACCTCCCTTTACAAGCACTTGCGACGGCATGCCAAAAGAACCCTGTTGAACAGGCCTTGAATTTGGATTAGACAAGGTTGGGCTGCGCTGGCCCTGTCACAAGCAAAAAACCATCAGCGGCAGAAATTCAAGCGGAGAGGGAGGGATTCGAACCCTCGGTGACGTTGCCGTCACACCGGTTTTCGAGACCGGCCCCCGATCCGTCTAAAGACCAATCCTCCCAAGAGATACGCGACAATCAATCCGGCGAAGTGCCCGTAAGGGTGCCATCTTTGCCCGAACCCCAATTTCCTCCCGATCTGGCCCGCGTCGTGGCCACATGGGATCGTCTACCCGAGGCGATCAAGGCGGGAATCCTCGCGCTCGTCCAAGCCGCCGGAGGACTCAATGACTGACCCCGCCTACGCTCGTTTCTCCCATGTTGGTCCACGTGGCGTTGTCTTGGGCCGAGGTGACCAACGCCCCGCCTCGGTCCGCCGGCCCGCCACATCGCCAACCCCGCGTAGCGTTTTTGCTCCGATCGCTTTGTTTCGGACTACTTTCTCGCTACACCTGGCTACTTTTTCGCTGCTTGTGGTTGGCCAAGTAACCCTGGGAGGTGATTACTTCACGATCTCGCCGGGGTGGGATGGCATTCGGAAATGGACCAGACCCCGCGGGTCCGGGATGATCGACGCAAGATGGACCGGCGAGTGCGTCATCTGCGTCACACACCCAGTCGTTCGCATCACGCTGCACTGCTTGGCATCGTCCTGCACTCGCTACACAGGGACATTCCGCGTGACGATTCGAGCACGCCCAGTGCCACGTTGCGTCATCGAACCAGGGAATTTGTGTCATCGCCGAAGGCCGAACGGCGCTTCAACTGGGGAGCCGGGATGACGCCAGGGACGCAAAGGACGGAACCGTCGAAATGAGCGGAGGCCGCCAGATGGACCACGACAACAGAGAGCCAGCGTTGCATTCCCAGTCGCTGACCGTTGCCGACGCCGCCCCATCAGCATTCCCTCCGCTGAAACGCACAACACATGCTGGGAACCAGGAAGACGATTTCGGTAGGACACCATGTCGGATTTGCCTGATATCCACGATCCTTTTCAGAAACCGTGCCACCGCTGGCTACGCTGCCGCTTTCTTCTCGACTCCTGCCAGCTGCCCACTCCCCCAGACGTTTGTTGAAGCCAGCAGGGTGATCGGCCCGCAGGGTACAGAAACAGGAGACGGGTCTCTCTGTCACCCCGGCAGTCCTGGATATTCATGGGGTCTTGTCGCGTCTCAATGCGGTGGCGGCGGCGGAGGCCCTGCGGGCCAGTGCGGAGGCGTCTGCTGGTGAGGAGTTGGCTCGCTTGTTGGAGCGTGCCCAACGGGACGATGCGACGGTCTTGCCAGCGTTGCGGCGGGTGCTGGATGCGTCGCCGGAGTTTATGGCGTAGGAGCGGCGATCTGGCTTTGCAGGCTCGAGCCAGTTGGGTGCAGTTGGCCGCCGGTTCGGACCTGTTTTTGGCCGAAGCGTTGTCGCGTCAGGCGGCGGCGTTGCACCAGGAGGTGGCAGGGGAGTCGCCTTCGCCGCTGGAACGTCTGCTTGCCGAGCAGGTGGTGATTGGTTGGCTGCAAGTCAACTATTACAATTGTCTGTTGGCGCAGAAGCGGCGGGAATATACGCCCCCCCAATCGCGTCTTTTGCAGCAGCATGATGCGGCCCAGCGTCGTTATTTGGCAGCGATCAAGATGTTGGCGACGATACGGAAGTTGGTGCCGGCGCGGTCGCCGGTGGAGATTGCCGGCAGGTATGCGGGCGGCCGTTCTCGGCTGCGTTTGCATGAGGCGCCGCTGCCGGCCGGCGTGCCGGTGGTCAATTGATTCGATGTGGATCGGTCAGGACTTTCACTTGATTATTGCAATATATCAGCTATTGCAATACTCAGCCAGAAGCTCCGGCTGTCTGGGTTGCGTCCACAACTGCTCGTCGGCGAGGTCGAGACCCGCACTGTGGCGAACGTACTCGCCCCGATGTTTGGCAGAAACCGCCTGCGGGCGGGGTCTGCGGGATGGGGGCCCTATCGAGTAGAACAGACGAACAGCTGTGTCAGCCCGAAAGTCGCCGAGCAGTTATTCCTTAGCTGGCTCTCGCCTACCATTCTTGCCGAGACATGCAGGGTTTGGTAGACTTATTGAATCCTCTCGGCTGATCTTGGAGAAGCGTGGTTCATGACCAAACTGAGTGAGTACGTCAAGACCGCCGAGGCCGCCCGAATCCTTGGGGTCTCGCAGAATACCCTCCGTGCCTGGGCAGAGGCGGGGAAGATTCCCATGCGGCGGAATCCGGCGAATCGCTATCGACTCTTCCTGCGGCGGGATCTGGAACGATTCCTGGCGCAGGTCGAACGCAAAGCCAAGGGCTGAGCGAGGTTCTGATCGGACGGAACGCGGAATGGGCAGTGAGTGGCAGAGGCATGGCGGAACAAAGTTTTCCCATCGGGCAACGTATCGGCTTGCCGGGGCATTTCGCCGAGCCGGTGGTCTTGGAGTCGGTGCGCCCGCTGGGGGAAGGCTTCGAGTGCCGCGTCCGTTTACCCGACGGCACACCGGACGAGGCCATCCTGTCGCGTGACGAGGCCGCGGCCATCTTCGGCCAGCACAAGGAAGCGCCGACCTCGGTCGAGCTTGCCGACGCCGAGAACATCCGTCTGTTGGTCGAATCCGCCCGTATTCGTCTGGGCTTATGCCCACGACCGGCACTTTGCCGTCAGCCTGTCGGGCATTCGCACGTTGCCGCACCAGATCGAGGCCGTCTACCTTCGCATGCTGCCGCAGCCCCGGCTGCGTTTTCTGCTAGCCGATGATCCGGGTGCGGGCAAGACCATCATGGCGGGGCTTCTGCTCAAGGAGATGGAGCTCCGGGAGGCCATCGAGCGGGTGCTAATTCTCTGCCCCGCACCGCTGACGATTCAGTGGCAGGACGAACTGCTGCGCTGGTTCGGTGAATCGTTCGACATCATCTTTTCGGCCGTCGATCAGCAGCAACTAGTCAATCCGTGGCACCGCTCGGCACAGGTGATCGCCTCGTTGGACTACGCCAAGCAAGACGACGTGCGTGAGCGTGTCTGGAACGAGCGCTGGGACTTCGTGGTCATCGACGAGGCCCACAAATGCAGCGCGTACACCAAAAGTGCCGCAGGTCGGGGCGACGAAGTCGAAAAGACCAAGCGCTATCAACTCGCCGAGCGGCTGGCCGCCAACACGGACCATCTGCTCCTGCTCACCGCCACGCCTCACCACGGGGACGACGACCGCTTCGCCCACTTCATCCGCCTCATCGACTTCGATCTGTTCCCTGAACCGCACCGCGTCGGCAATCAGGCGACGGAAATCCGCCGCGACATCCTGCGGCTCGGCCCGGACTGCCCGTGGGCACTGCGTCGGCTTAAGGAAGATCTCCGTGACCTCCGCGGCCGCCGCCTCTTCCCGGATCGGCACGCTCATACGGTCACGTTCAAGCTCAACCAGCACGAGTACGACCTCTACAAGGCCGTCACCGCCTACATCAACCAGTTCCTGCCGCACTCCAGCGGCCGTCGGGGGGCCAGCGTCGCGCTGGCTCGGACTGTCTTGCAACGTCGGCTGGCCAGCTCCACGATGGCGATCTACGAGTCGATCCGTCGCCGACTGGAAAAGCAGCAGGACCTCTTGAAGGAACTCGAAGAACTGGGGCCGGCCCAACGTGCCCGGCGTTTGGCAGCGCTCCAGGGCCGCCTGGCGGATGTCGAACAGGACGAAGACGACCTCGACGACGCCGACCGGGATCGATTGGCGGACCAGTTCACAGCTGCCGGGGGTCTGGACCAGCTGCGTGCCGAGATCGCCGCACTTCAGGAGTTGCTGGCCCAGGCGCGGCGCGTCCGCGATCACGCCAACGATTCCAAACTGGCCGCCCTGAAGGAATGCCTCGAACGGGCCGAGTTTCGCGAGTTGAGCGACGGCCGGGGCAAACTGCTTATCTTCACCGAACACCGCGACACACTGAATTACCTGTGTGAGCACCTGGGCCGCTGGGGTTACACCACCTGTCAGATTCACGGTGGAATGAACCCGCACGAGCGCAAGCGCGCCCAGGAGCAGTTTCGTGTCGAGAAGCAGATATGCGTGGCGACGGAGGCCGCCGGCGAAGGCATCAACCTGCAATTCTGCCGGCTGATGATCAACTACGACCTGCCCTGGAACCCGACACGCCTGGAGCAGCGCCTGGGGCGCATCCACCGCATCGGCCAGGAGCGGGACGTGCATGCCTTCAACTTTGTGGCGGGGGAATCTGAAGAAGGACAGCCCATCGTTGAAGGGCGAATCCTGGAGCGACTGCTGGAAAAGCTCGAACAGATGCGGGCTGTTCTAGCCGACCGCGTTTTCGATGTCATCGGCGAAGTGCTCTCGCTCAACGACGTGAACCTACCAGACATGCTGCGGGAGGCTGCTTTCGACCCTCGGCGGCTGGACGACTACCTCGATCAGATCGACCGGATCGACCCCGCCAGGCTCAAAAAGTACGAAGAAGCCACGGGTATCGCTCTGGCTAGGGCTAACGTGGACTTCTCCGCCTTCCAGCAGGCCAACGCCGAGGCCGAGGAACGCCGTCTGATGCCGCGCTACGTCGAGGACCACTTCATCAAGGCCAGCGCCGCCGTGGGACTGCGCGTCGAACCGCGGGCCGACGGTCTATGGCGCATCGAACACGTGCTGGCCGACCTGCGGTCCGATCGGCTGCTGGCGGTTCACAAACTGGGCAAGCCAGAGCCGGCCTACCGCAAGGTCACCTTCCACAAGGAGCATCTGGACCAGGATCAGCACCTTGACGCCGTCCTGGTCGGCCCCGGGCATCCGCTCTACGCCGCCGTGGACGAAAAGCTCAACGAGCAACTCGCTCCTTTGGCAGGGGGTGTGGCCGTCTTCGTCGATCAAACGACCGAGTCGCCCTATCGCCTGCACTTTTTCGAGGTCGCCATTCGCGGCCAGAACAGCAAGGGCGAGCAGCAGACACTATATGGCGAGTTGGTTGCCGTGCGAGAAGAACTAAGCGGACCGACGACCGGGAGCGAGCGATTCAGCATCGTGCCCGCGGACTGCTTGCTTGATCTGCCGTTACACCCCGAACCGCCTTCGTCGCTCGCCGTCTTCGATTCGGCCGCTGCTGCCGACTTCATCAAGTGCACGTATCAGATGGACCTCCGCGGCCGCTGCCAGGAAGAGCGCCGCCGGTTTGTGGACGTGTGCCGTGATTACCTGACGCGCTCCTTTGAGGCCCGTATCCGGGCAGCTCAAGATCGAGTCATGGCCCTGCGTGCCCGTGAGTCGTCCCAGCCCGAAGTGGCGATCGCCCGCCAGCGTGCGGAGAATGAATTGGCCGATCTCGAACGCACCCGGCGTGACCGATTGTCTGGCCTGGACCGGCTCACGCTCGTCAAGCACGGCCCGGTTCGACATGTGGCCACGGCACTCGTGCTCCCTTCTGGCGCGGTTGCAGCCGGTATGGGAGCCGCCCCGGAAGATGTTGATCCCCATGTGCGGCAGCGATCCGAAAAAGCGGCTGAGGATCTGGTCGTGGCCTACGAAGAGCGGCGCGGCTGGGAGTGCGAGCGGGTCGGACACCTAAAGATCGGCTTCGATGTGCGCAGCCTGGGGCCAGCGGATCCACAGACTAGTTACCGCGACCCGGTGGAAGGCATCCGCCGCATCGAGGTGAAAGGACGTAGCCGAGGATTCTCCATTCGGCTAACGACGAACGAATGGTACAAGGCGACCCAGTTGGGGGACAGCTACTGGCTGTACGTGGTCTGGAACCCGCTGGGGCCGAACCCCGAGCTGGTCACCGTCCGGAACCCGGCAGCGCGGCTGGACCACGCCAAGCGCGAAGTCATCGCCGCCCGGCACTTTGAGATACCGGCCAGCGCCATCGAGACCACCGCCAAAGCCAGCGGGAGAGGTCATGAGCAAGCACTTTCATGAAATCCGGGATCCGATCCACGGTTTCGTCCGGCTCGATTCCGATGAGCGGAAAGTGCTCGATTCTCGCCCGTTTCAGCGTCTGCGACATATTCATCAGTTGGGGATGACCTATTTGCTCTACCCGGCGGCGACGCATAAGCGGTTCGAGCATTCTTTGGGTGTGATGGAACTGGCGGGCCGTGTCTTCGATATCGTTACAAACCCCGCACGCATCACCGATGCCATTCGCCGGGAGCTTCCCGAGCTGTCGCAACCGGACAAGCTGGGTTACTGGCGGCGTGTCTTGCGTATGGCCGCGCTCTGCCACGACATGGGGCATCTGCCGTTTTCCCATGCCGCCGAGGAAGAGCTTCTTCCGAAGGATTGGAATCACGAGCGCTTGACACACCAAATCATTCTACTAAAAGAGATGGAACAAATCTGGAATTGGATAACACCACCTCTACGAGCCGTGGACATCGTCAAGTTGGCCCTTGGCCCGCGCGAAATGGAAGGCGAGCCTTTCTCTCCCTGGGAGGCGGTCCTTTCCGAAATCATTGTCGGAGATTCGTTCGGTGTGGACCGGATGGACTATCTGCTCCGCGATTCGCACCACATCGGAGTTGCTTACGGAAGATTTGATCATTTCCGATTAATCGACACCTTGCGTATCCTGCTCACTGACTCCGGACCGGCCTTGGGGGTTGAAGAGGGCGGTCTCCATTCCGCCGAAGCCTTGCTTTTGGCTCGCTACTACATGTACACGCAGGTCTATTTTCACCCCATTCGCCGAATTTACGACATTTTCCTCCGAGACTTCCTCGTCGCCTGGTTGCCTAATAGGCAATTCGCTACGGACCTCGAAACCCACCTGAGCCTGACAGATAATCAAGTGTTGGTGGCTATCCAAGAGGCCAGTCAGGATCCGGGGAAACCAGGCCATGAAGCCGCCCGACGGATTGTTAGCCATGAGCACTTCAAAGTGCTCTATGCACGGCATCCTGACGATGTGAAAGTTAATCCCGAGGCAGGTGCAGCAGTGGCCGCTGGCGCCCAAGAAAAATTCGGCACTGATAATGTCCGTCGCGATGCCTACAAGCAAAAGCGGTCGACTACGCTCTTTCCTATACTTCTTCGGGATGGGCGAATCGTCGATTCGGGCAAGCTTTCCGAGGTTCTGGTGCATTTGCCCGTCGTGGACATCGACTTCATTTACATCCGCCCCGATTTGCTGCAGGCCGCCACCGATTGGTTACGAGAAAATCGAGACAGCATTATCAAAGCCGAGCAGGAGGAGTGAAGCAATGGATCGGTTACAACGCGCTGCGATCTTAACGGAGCTTATGGACCAACTCCATCGCCATGGCAGTTGGTGCGGTGAGACCCACGTGCAGAAGGCCGTATACTTCTTGCAAGAGATCCTCGGCGTCCCCACCGCCTTTGAGTACATCCTTTACAAATACGGTCCCTACTCATTCGATCTCGCTGAAGATCTGACTGCGTTGCGAGCGGACTATCTGATCGAGTTCGACCATCGTTCCCCCGGCTATGGCCCGGCCCTGGTTCCTACACGCTGGAGTAGTGAACTACGCTCACGCTATCCTAAGACTTTGGACAAATATCGCCAGGCCATCCAGTCTGTTGCGCAAGCCCTTGGGAGTAAGGATGTCAAGGAATTGGAGAAACTTGCCACCGCTCTTTATGTCACGCGGCAACTGGGAGATCCGAGCGACACAGAAAGTCGCGCGCGGCGGCTCTGCGAGCTGAAGCCACATGTCCGTTTGGAGGATGCCCGCGCTGCCGTGGAGGAGTTCGACCGTATCGCCGCCGAAGCGAAGGCGGCGGATGGAGGACAAATCCATGAGTGACGATAAGCGCCTCATCGAGGACTACCTCCCCATCGCCGCCATCAGTGCCGAGGCGTCGCGCGAGAAGTCCGTGCGCAGGGGGCACATCTCGACGCTGCACCTTTGGTGGGCGCGGCGGCCGCTCGTCGCCTGCCGGGCCGCGGTCTACGGAGCGCTCGTGCCGGCGGATCGCTGGGTGAAGGACGTTGAGCTGAAGAATCCGCCCGCTGACCCGGAGAAGGCCGAGCGCTTCAGGAACGGCACCAAGCGCGGCCTCAATCGTCGTGCTGCTGCCGAGTTCGTCACCCGCCTGTGCAAGTATCCCGGCGATCCCAAGGTCATCGCCCAGGCCCAGCGGCACATCCTGGAAGCGCATGCCGAGCGGCTGACACGCGAGACGGGCAAGCCCGTGACCGTGGAAGACATCGAGGCCGGTCGGGCACCGCGGCCGAAGGTGCTCGACATGTTCGCCGGCGGCGGGGCCATCCCGCTGGAAGCGCTGCGGCTGGGCTGCGAGGCCTATGCCCTGGACCTGAACCCGGTCGCCCACATCATCGAGCTTTGTACGCTGGTTTATCCGCAGAAGTACGGCAAGCCCGATCCGAATGTACGCGGGATGACCGGGCCACCTCTCTGCCCTCTCCCGCCGGGAGAGGGGTCGGGGGTGAGGGGAGAGGCGGCGATGAACCCTCACCCCAGCCCTCTCCCAGGGGGAGAGGGAATAGTTCGTTCGTGGGGCGGTCTCGCCGAGGAGGTCCGCTACTGGGGCGAATGGGTGCTCAAAAAGGTGAAGGCCGAGATCGGCGACCTGTACCCACTCATCCCCGACCCGGCCTTTAAGGGTAGCAGACAGCCGTCTGGAAAGGCTGTGTCACCAGCAGGTCAGACAGTTGCCAAAGAAGAAAAGATTGGTGGCACAGGCTTTCTAGCCTGTGCTTCCTCTCAAGAACCTGAATTGATCATCACTCGCCGCAACCTGCCTCACTGGACTCTTCAGGGCAGTATCTACTTCATCACTTTTCGGACCAAGAAAGGACAACTTACGGAAAGCGAGCGCGACATTGTTTTGAATGCCTTGAAGCATTTCGAGGGCCAACGATACCAAACCATTGCCGTGGTAGTCATGCCGGACCATGTGCATTGGCTTCTCCGCCCCACCCTGAGGCCGAATGGTGAAGACTTTTCACTGAGCAAAATTCTCCAAGGGCTGAAGGGTTTTTCGAGCCGTGAAATCAATAAAGCCCGCGGAACTAAAGGAACTATCTGGCTCGATGAGAATTACGACCGCATCATGCGCCATGAGGAGGAGGTACTGGAAAAATGGAATTATATCCGGAATAACCCGGTTAAGGAGGAATTGGCGCGGACTCCAGAAGAATATCCCTGGCTTTGGGAACCAGGATTGCCCAAGGAAGAGGCACAGGCTGGAAAGCCTGTGCCACCGGGTCAACACTCTTTTTTCCCAGAAGAATGTGGGGATAGTGGCACAGGCTTTCTAGCCTGTGATGAACTCCCACCCGGCTACCTTGTGCCGGTCGCCTACCTGTGGACCCGCACGGTTACCTGCAAGAACCCGACCTGCAAGGCAACGGTCCCGCTCGTCCGGCAGACCTGGTTGTGCAAGAAGAAGGACCGCTACGTCGCGCTCAAGATGCTGGCGAGCCGGGAGTGTCAGCGACCGGAGCACAAGCGTGTGCGGTTCGAGGTCGTCGAAGCGAAGACAGAGAAGGACCTGGGCTTCGACCCGGCCGGCTTCAGCAAGGCCGGCAACGCCACCTGCCCGTTCTGCGGCACGGTGGCCGACAACAATTATGTGAAGGAGGAAGGCAAGGCTGGACGAATGGGCACGCAGCCGATGGCCGTCGTCTGCACCCGGCCGGGCCGGCAGGGGAAGGTTTATCTATCAGTGGCACAGGCTTTCCAGCCTGTTGGGGATAGGGCACAGGCTGGAAAGCCTGTGCCACCGGAGGAGGAAATCCGCCAACGCATCGCCGCGCTGTGCCGGCGCACGGGCCTGACCGTGCCGGATGAGCCGATCATCAACGATGGCAAATGCAGTTTCTGGTCGATTCTCTACGGCCTGACGACGTTCGGGCACCTGTTCACGCCGCAGCAGATGCTGTGCCTGCTGACATTCGCGGCTGCCGTGCGGGAGGCTTACCAACAAATGGTGGCACAGCCTTTCCAGGCTGTGCCTCATGCTGCACAGGCTAGAAAGCCTGTGCCACCTGTCTATGACCAGGACCGGGCGAA
>JAJPHU010000033.1 GCA_021325115.1 Planctomycetota bacterium
CACCAGCCGGCCGACCGTCGTTGAGATGAGCAAGAATGCTCTTAATAACGGCTACCCGCCTGTTGGTGGACTTCCGGATCGACTCCGTAAAGGACGAAATGAACAGATCCGTCGCAGTAGGCCATGTTTAGGCCCACCGGATGAGCGCTGCCGAAACGCAACGTATTGGAGTATCCAGGGCGGTCGCGCTGGGGGGGCAGAAAGGTACAGCGAGAATTGTCGTTATCGAAGCCCGCATATAGATCCTCGTTATCACCTGCGTCTGTTCCGGTACTGTAATGATCCGGGTTGAGATATTTTTCGCCGATCAGGTAGGTGTTACTGGTGCCGTGGGAGATGTTGTTCAGACCTAGCTCACTGCGCAGAAAGATGACACCGGAGAGGCCGGTGGTGCTGGGCCAAGGATAACACGGATCATCGCCGGCGGCCAGACTGGGTGGGCCAGCGAAGGACTCGTCGATAGGCTGGTTTCCACTGTTGGCAGCATAATCCATGCGACCCGCAAATGCGACAATATCGCTATCGTAGTAGGCGCGGTAGTTAGGCCAGGCTTGGTTCGGGCGGCGGCTTGGGCAGTTGAACAGGTGCAGAGGGGTACGGATGCGCTGGGCGATGGCCGCTCGCTTTGACGCTGGCGGCAAGCCAGCCCCCAGCCGGTACAGCTTGTCTTGCTCGATAAAGGGCAGGATGTTGAAGCCTCAACCACCCGGCTGCCGATGATCCGTGCCGCGGTCGGGGTCGCCGTTCCAGCTCCATCCCCAGCCGCCGGTCGGCAGCCGGCGGAACTGTGAATCATGGTTGAGGCAAGCCAAGGCCAACTCCCGCAGGTTATTGGCGCACTGAACTCGGTTAGCCGTCTCGCGGATGCTCTGCACGGCTGGCAACAGCAGAGCAAGGAGAATAGCGATGACGGCAATCACCACCAACAACTCGATGAGCGTGAAACCACGCTTCCGCAGGGAGAAAGTGAGCAAAGACATGGCGCAGTTCTCCTGAGTTAAATGGGCCAAAACAAGGACAAGACCGCTTCTCCACGCTCTTAATGCGGACCTGTTGCGGTTGCACCCAATTGGTGAATCCCATCCGCTTCTTGGGCGCGCAGCCTCCATGCCGGGTTTTCTCCCGGTGCATAACCGGATCTCAGGCCACAGTGCCGGTGAATGATTCTCGAACCGACCCTAGTGTCTACGTGGGTGCGGTAGTCGTTACTTCTTCGGAGACATGGGCATCTATCAACGTTTAGATTTGCGAGGCTCGATTCTCGAAGGACTCCCCCCTAGCCGGGCGGCCGCTCCGTGCGGTCGTGAGAGATAGTGTCGAGGCCGTCATCGGCAAGACAGGCTAACATCTCTCATCGGAGCATGGAGTCATAGATGTTTATATGTGCAAGTTTCATGCCAAATGAATACTAATTTTGTCTCTTTTTTCCTGAAACGAGAGCGATCCAATTCACCGCGAAGCGAGAATGGCTACGTTCTGAAAACCGAGAGTAGGAAGCCCAGCCATCGGCCGCACGTTCCGCCCAAAACTACTGGGATTCTTGCTTGTTACGATGACTACGGCCATCAAGCCCGGTACGCCTGTCGGAGATCAGCCACTCGTTTCTGAAAAAGCCTCCGTTGCCACCTCGATGCCAAACGGATCCTGGGCCGTTGAAGTATCCTTTCTCTGCGCAGTCTTTATCTCCATAATAAGCAAGCTGGTTCACGATCGTGTGGCGATAACCAGGCGTGCCGCCGACCACATGCCCTTGAAACCCATGTTGCGGACTTCCACCTCAAAGCCGTGTTGCCGCAACAGCGTTTCCACTTTCGGCAGCAGAAACGTCAGGTAGTACATGATGAATTCCGGCTTGATAAGGAAATTACGCACGCGCATGGCTGCATTGAACAGCCGCGAGAACCAGTAATGCGGCGAGGTCCAGGGCGGCATATAGGTAGTGACGAAGACGAAGCGTCCGCCGGGCCGCAGTACACGGGCGATCTCCGCAACAAAGCGCGGCTCGTCTCGTTGCAGGATATGGCCGAAAGCGCCGAAACAAACGGCCAGGTCGAACGCGGCGGTGAATGGCATGGCCAGCACGTCGCCACGCACAAACTCTAGCGAGGCCTCGCCGGGCGCATCGGCGGTACGCTGCCGCGCCACTTGGAGCATGCCTTGGCTGAAATCGATGCCGGTGACACGGCAGCGACAGTGACGGCGAATCGTCGCCAGCGCCGCCCCGGTGCCGCAACAAATGTCAAGCCCGGCGTCAAAAGGTCCAAGCGCGGTGAGTTGTTCACTGACCGCATCGAGCAAGAACTGCGGCGTACGAAACGGCGTGTAATCGAATTTCGGCGCCAAAAGATCGTAGCCGCGCTGCGTCGAAGACAGTGCTTGTTCGGCCAGTTCCCAGAACGTCGGTCCCTTGGGATGAAACATGGTGTCGGAGAGGAAGAAAAAGCGTTTTGTTGCTGTCTTCACGTAATTGGTTTCAGGGATTGGAAGTATCCATCGCATAGTAAGCCGGACACTGCTTGCGGAATTGCTTCAGTCTTAACTTCCGGCAATACAATCAACCCCGGCTCTGCGTAGTAAGCTTTAGAAGTGGTTTGAGTCGACATGGATAGGCCCTCTCGCAGTCAAACAGCAGCTTAAAACGATCTGCTGCGAAGCACTTTCATACTCGGAAAACGACAATCCCGTGGCAGGATCGGTGCGCATCGCGCCGGGCTGCGGCCGGAGACTATTGCCTTCCCGATAGCAGCGCATTGCCATGATAACTGCTCACTCTTTGCCTCGGCTGCTTCAGAAGCCATTTTATCCCTGGCGAAGTTCATTCAAATTTTCTTCAATCGCTTTAATCTGCGTTTGCAAATCGGCGACGAGATCGCGCTGCTGCTGGACGATGTCGGCAGGGGCGCGTTCGACGAAGTTGGCGTTGGCGAGCTTGGCCCGCGCCGCTTGCAGGTGTTTGCCCTTCTCGGCGAGTTGCTTCTCTAAGCGGACCTTCTCTGCGACCACGTCGATCAGGCCGGCCAGCGATGTGTACACCGCGAATTCCGGCGTCACGTGGCTGGCTGCCTGGCGCGGCTTGGCCGTTTGGGGACCGCACTCCAGACGGCCGACGCCGGCCAAGACGCTGATGAACGGCGTCAACGTGCGGAAATCCGCGGCAATATTCTCAGAGCAACGCACGAACACATCGAGATCCGTTTTTAGGTTGTAGCGGTTGCGCACTTCGCGGACGGCGCGGATGAGTTCTTGCATTCGGCTGATACGCGTTTCCATCGCCGCATCGCGCCAGGATTCGGGAAAGTTTGGCCACGGGGCGATGACCACGCTTTCGGCGGCTGGCTCCGGCACCGGCAGGCCGCGCTCAAAGGCGTTTTCGTTCAGCGGCTGCCAGATCGCCTCGGCCACGAAGGGCATGATCGGATGCACCAGGCGTAAGATACCGTCCAGCACCCCGACCAACACGCGCTGCACCAAGGGACGTGTAGCCGACTCTTGCAGACGACGCTTGCTCATCTCTACGTACCAGTCGCAGAACTCCGACCAGGTGAAATCGTAGATGGTCCGCGCCACTTCGCTGAAACGATAGTTCTCCAAATGTTGCGTCACCATCGCCGTCGTTGTGGCCAGACGGCTCAAAATCCAGCGGTCTTCAATGGGCAAGTCTTCGTGGCGAATCGCTTCCGGTTTGTAGCCTTCCAGATTGAGGAAGAGAAAGCGAGCGGCGTTCCACAGTTTGTTGGCGAAATTGCGGCCCATGTCGAAGCGCTCCGACGCCTGTTTGGCTGTAGGCAGTTCGGGATCGGGAGTGGGCCAGGGTCCACCGGGACGGAACGGCTTCTTACAATTGGGACACGTCACTTTGCGCGTCCGCATGTACATATGCTCTTGCTTGATGGGCACCAGGGTATCGCAATGCGGGCAGACGTTGGCCACCGGCATCTTGCTGTCCTGCGTTTCCGTGGCTTGATGGACCATGAGGAAACGCAGGGCGTCGGTGCCATAGCGCTCGATGATGTCAAGCGGATCGATGCCGTTGCCCTTGCTTTTGCTCATCGTCTCGCCGAAGCCATCGAGGATCTTCGGATGGATATAGACATGATGAAACGGCACTTTGCCGATGTTGTACAACCCGGTCATCACCATGCGGGCCACCCAGAGGGTGATGATGTCGCGGCTGGTCACCAGCACGCTGGTTGGATACCAGTAGGCCAACTCCGGCGTGTGTTCGGGCCAGCCGAGCGTCGAATGTGGCCAAAGCGCCGAGCTGAACCAGGTGTCGAGCACATCTGGATCTTGCTCGAAGCCGTGGGATTCCAGCCATGCGATGAGTGGAGAATTTTCGTCGGTGGTAGGAGATGGAGCCACAAACCAGGTGATCGGCTCTTTTTCGGAATCCCCCAGAGCGCATCCCAAGCATTCAAGGTACTTGCGGTGCCCCGTGACAGAGTACGTCTCGGATGAGGTCTGCACTTTTACCACATGCTCCGCATCTTCGCCGTGCATGAAGAAGTCGCCCCATTGCGGATCCTTTTCTGCCTTTTCAATCCATTCATTATGCGTCATCACTCTGCGCCACACAGGTATCCGATGCCCCCACCACAGCTGCCGGCTGATGCACCAGTCGCGCTTCTCACCGAGCCAATCGAGGTAGGTGCGGGCGTAGCGCTCGGGAAAAAACTTCACTCGACCGTCCTTTACAGCGTCCATCGCCGTTTGGGCGAGATCGGTCATCTTCACAAACCACTGGTCCGACAGGTACGGCTCAATCGGCGTCTTGCTGCGGTCGCTGTGGGCCAAGTCGATGTCGCGGTCCTCGCGGCCATCGAACAAGCCGAGCTTTTCCATGTCCGCGGTGACGCGCTCTCGCGCCTTCAGGCGATCCAAGCCAGCGTAAGGTCCGCCATTCTCGTTGATGGTACCGTCGGGGTTGAGGATGTTAATCATCGGTAGCCCGTGCCGCAGGCCGCAGGCGTAATCGTTGGGATCGTGGGCCGGCGTCACCTTCACAGCGCCTGTGCCCAGCGTCGGATCGACAAGCTGACCATCGGCGATGATCGGAATGTCTCGATTGACGAGCGGAATTGTCACCATCTTGCCGATCAGGTGCTTGTAGCGCTCGTCGTCCGGGTGCACGGCCACGGCAGTATCGCCGAGCATCGTCTCCGGCCGCGTCGTCGAGAAACGGATAAACTCTTTACTACCCTTTACCGGATAGCGAAAGGTCCAGAAGCCCCCTTTGATCGTCTCATGATAGATTTCATCGTCGGCCACAGCGGTTTGCAGTTGCGTGTCCCAGTTCACTAAGCGTTTACCCCGATAGATAAGTCCATCCTTGAACATTTTGAAAAAGGTGGTGCGGACAGCGCGGGCGCAGATCGGATCGAGCGTGAAGCGTGTGCGTTGCCAATCGCAACTACATCCCAATTCGCTGAGCTGGCCGAGGATGCGCTTTTCGTATTGATCTTTCCACTGCCAGATACGCTTGACCAGTTCTTCGCGGCCGAGATCGTGACGCGTCTTGTTCTCTTCGTCGCGGATACGGCGTTCTACCACGGCCTGCGTGGCGATGCCAGCGTGATCGGTGCCAGGCATCCAGAGGGTGTTGTAGCCCTGCATGCGCCGCCAGCGGACCAGCACGTCTTGCAGCGTGTTGTTGAGCGCATGGCCCAGATGCAGCGCCCCGGTAACGTTAGGTGGCGGAATAACGATGCAAAATGGCTGACGGTTCGGATCGGGGCGCGCGTGGAAGAAGCCGCGTTCGTTCCAGAACTGCAGCCAGCGTGCTTGCGCTTCACAGGGCTCGTAGTGTTTGGGAAGTTCCATCGTCATGGGAAACGGCATCCTTTGCAGATAAAATGAGGATAAAATATTAGGACTAACCGCGCAGACGTTGCCATTCAGCTTCGAACTGTGCGGATGCGTTCCTCGGCGGCCTGCGCTCGTGCTTCAGCCTCTTGACAAGCTTTTGCTTCGGTCTGAGCCAGAGCCTCGGCTTGCTGTCGCGCTTGTGCGTCCCCCTGCATCTGGGTCAATGCCTCACGCGCTCGCATGTCGCCCACTTGCATCTCGCGCATCACTTCCTGGTAATCGCGCAGGCATCGGCCTTGTGCATTGCGGGCCGCCAGTCGTCCCTCTTCAAAAGCCAACCAAAGACCAATCGGTTCCAATTCCAACCAACCCTCCGTAGCGGGCCTGAGTCCCACGTAGCCTTGTTCCCCGGCACGACAGGCCAGCAGCCGAGGCTGTCCTGAGGAGGAAAGACGATCCACGATGATATAAAACGGCATACCTGCCTGATCGTATTCGTCGACACGGTTACCTTGGTTTGTGTTCCGCATCTTTGAATAGTTTGTACTCCGTTGCATCCACCAATGCCAGCCAGCTTGCCTCGATGATGTTCTCGCTAACGCCGACCGTGCTCCAGACATCATCATTGTCGCGCCATTCGATGACCACACGCACGCGCGCCGCCGTCTCCGCCCGGGCGTTGACCACGCGTACTTTGTAATCAACCAGGTGCATCGACGCCAAGCGCGGATAGAACGGCAACAGCGCCTTGGACAAGGCTTCGTACAGGGCGTTAACCGGACCATCGCCCTCGCTGACGGTATGCATAAGGTGATCCTGGACGCGTACTTTAACCGTGGCCTCGGTGATTGGTTTGCCGTCGGGTCCGGCCTCGATGTTGACACGGTAGCTCAGGCGCTCGAACAGCGGCTGATACAGACCGGCTACCTTTTTGACCAACAGGTCGAACGATGCTTCCGCCGCCTCGAACTCGTAGCCCGCGTTCTCCAGATCCTGCACCTGATTCAAAATCTTTTGCATCAGCGGGCGATCGTGCGTCAACTGATATTTCATTGTTTTGGTCAGGATCGTCGATTGGCCGGACAACTCGCTAACGAGGATGCGGCGCTCGTTGCCGACGGCGGACGGATCGATGTGTTCGTAGCTGGCCGTGTTGCGGGCGACAGCGTGAGTGTGCATCCCTCCCTTATGGGCAAAAGCGCTGGCGCCGACGAACGGCTGATTAGAGCGAAAGTTCATGTTGGCCGTCTCCCACACATAACGCGACACCTCGGTCAGTTTGGGCAGACTGCCGGGCAACAGCACGTCCTGGCCACATTTCAGAGCGAGATTGGCAATGATGCTGACGAGATCGGCGTTGCCGCAGCGTTCGCCGATACCATTGATGGTGCCTTGTACCTGGGTGACGCCGCGGGCCACTGCAGCCAGCGAATTGGCCACAGCTACATCGCAATCATTATGGCAGTGAATGCCCAGCTCCACACGCAACTGGCGGCGCACCGCTTCGACAGCGGCAGCGATGTCGTCAGGCAATGTGCCGCCGTTGGTATCGCACAGGATGATGACCGATGCGCCGGCATCCTGGGCTGCCCGCAGTGTTTGCAGGGCGTACTCTGGATTCAGACGGTAGCCATCGAAAAAATGTTCGGCGTCATAGAAGACCTCGCGGCCGGCCTGCCGGCAGTAGGCCACCGAGTCGGCGATCATGCGCAGGTTCTCTTCCAGCGTGGTACCCAGCACCTCGCGGACGTGCAGATCCCAGGTTTTGCCGACAATCGTGATGATGGGCGTCTGGGCGTCAAGCAGTGCCTTAAGACAGGTATCCTGAGAGGGAGCGACGCCTTTGCGCCGCGTCATGCCGAAAGCAGCGATGCGTGCATGCTGCAACGACAGCTTGCGAACCTCCTGGAAATACTCGAAGTCCTTGGGGTTGGACAGCGGATAGCCGCCTTCGATGAAGTCCACACCCAGCTCATCAAGGCGGCGCGTGATGTTCAACTTGTCCTGTAAGGAGAAGTTGACGCCCTCGCCTTGGCTGCCGTCGCGCAGGGTCGTGTCATAGATGTAGATGCGTGTCATGCAGGATTCCCTATAAGGATAATAAGCGAACAGCCGGCGTTGACGCCGGCTGATCCGTCTCGCCAGCCGGCTGACCCCGGCTGTTCGCCTACTTTCAGAGGCATATCTGGTTCTATTTTATCAGCTTCTGCCGGTGCTCGCGGGCGCGGCTGAGATCGCCTTTACGTTGATAATACTCCATTAAGGCCTTGTGGGCGCCCTGATGGTTGGGATCTTCCCTCAGGGCGCTGTACAGCCAGCGCAAGGCTTCGCCGTCGGCGCCGGCACGCAGAGAGATCATACCGATTCGGTAGTGCAAGTCCGGGTTGTGCGGCGTCCGTTCCATTTGCCCGCGGATAATGGTCTGGATCTCGTCTATATCTTTTTCCATCTGTTTCAGATACTCGCGTTCTTTGTCGGCTTCAGCCAATTTACCGTTTTGTTCCAGACAAAAGGCAAGCCGATCGCGCGCCTGAAAATCGCTGGGATCTTGTTGCACGGCTTGGCGCAAATATTTCTCAGCCTCGCTGAATTGGCCCGCGCGGATAGCCAAAATACCACGATCGACCAGAGCTGGTGCGAAGTACGGCCAACGGGCCAACACTTCTTCCAAGATTCGCTCTACTTCCTCCGGATGACCCTGTCGGTCCTGAATGCGGGCCAGATAAACCAGTATTTTCGGACTATCCGGAAGTCGGCCGCGCAGGTACTCCACGTGTGGCTGGGCTTCCTCGAACAAACCCAGTTGCATGAGAACATCACACAAGCGCAGTCGTGCTGTGTCTAGGGCCGGATCCGTCGTCAGAGCGGCGCGGAACGATTGGAGCGCATCCGCATGACGCATTTGCAAATCGTAGACCTGCCCTTGCAAGAAGAGCGCTTGCGGATTGTCTGGCTCCTGCTCAAGCCACTTGCCAAGCACTTTCTCTGCTTTTTGGGGTTGATAGTTGCGCAGGTAGCCCTGGGTCAGCGCCTCGAAAACCAGAGGCGCGGCCGGGTCGTTCGGTTCGATCCGTGTTTGACAATAGTTGAGCACGCTGTCCGGCTCGCCGCGCTCGGCACGGAGGAGGATGCGTTCGAGAGTCAAGTTCTCGTCTTCCTTGCGCACTTCCTGGTAGAGGTCGAGAAAATGGTCGGCGGCTTCAAAGGCGCCGGTGCGACGCGCAGCGCGTGCAGACAGAAACAGAATTTCTGGATCGCGCGGCCAGACCAGGCGAGCGGTGCCAAGGTGTCTAACGGCTTCGACCGTGTGGTAGCGTTCCAGGGCGGCGCGGCCGGCCCGCAGGTGATACGAGGCCCACAGCCCCACCCCGGCCATGCCAGCCCCTACCCCAATGAGCAGCAACAGAGCCGTGATGGTCAGGCTTCGCAACGGGTGGCGAAGAACAGCGCGTGGCCAAGCAAGGACCATGCCAGCGAAACGTGCCAACAATCTGGGACGTTGCGGCGGCCCCGAAGACAAGGCGGGAGTCCGCGCTGAAGACATCTCTCCAGGCGGGGAAGGGGGCGAGGGAGCGTGCTCGTGTGCCGTTTCGTTCATGCTTACTTTATAAATATACTCCGCGGAGAATCGATCTCAGCCCGCAGCATCCGCAGGGGCCGTTCCTTTTTGCGGGCTGAGATTAAACAGATCCGCGCCAGGTATGATAGCAGCCTGCAGGCAACAGTACCAAGAGAACGTAGCCGCCCTGTTTCAAGCCGTGGCCGCCGTCGCTTGGGACGGGCAGACCAAACCGCAGGGCAAGCGGGCCGCTCGCCCTACGACTCTTTTCGTTCACCCTGAGAAACGAGAAGGAAACGAGAGGAGGTAAGGAAACGATGGCAACGATTTTGCTATATCGTTGTCAGTAGGCAGAAGAAATTCCTTGACGAACTGGCTCATTTTGAAGAGTATACTCAATATATCTGTGACCTGCTGAGCCTGCGGTACAGGAGAGGCCGGTCAGAGGGATAACGATGAATACACTGGTCTTGCCCGATTTGCCCGATGAGGTGCTGCGTTCGCGCATTGATGAAGTCATCCGCCGGCATTGGGTACAGCCGCACGCCGCCGAGCCGTTGACACCGCCAGGGCCAGAGCACGTCGAACAACTGGCCCATACCGCCCTGGACACCATGCTGACCCGACAGTTTCGTGTGGGGCCGCTGCCGTCCGCGGAAATGTATGAAAAGTTTCTGGCGCCCATTCGGCGTTTCGTGGCCAAGGGTAAGCCGATCCGTGTCACTGTCGGCTATGGCCCGCACAAGAACCCCAACGCCGTGGCCCACAGCCGCGCCGATTGGGCGGAATTTTTTGCCCTGGGCCATCTGGTCGCCTGGCACAACAAGGTGCAACGGGTCTATCCACCGGGACTGCAATTTCAGATCTATTTTGACGATGAAACGCTGTTGTTGGCCAACTTCGCTAATAAGAGCATTATGCGCTCTTATATGTCCTCTGTGGCAGATCTGATCCGCGTCCTCGGCTATCAAGCGGTCTTTCTGCCGCCGACACGTATCACCAATTTCGCCTGGTTTTTGCGTTTCGGTCCTTACCAGCTGTTCCGCTTCACTTTGATTCAGATTGCCGAGTGGCGCGTGCGCCGCTGGGAGCGCGATCCCGCCAATCGGGAACAGATGGAGCGCATGAGGGAATACGCCCGTCGCAATGTACTTGTGCCCGCTGAGCTTAGCGATGAGGCACGAGAACGCTTCGTCGAGCGCGCCAGCCATCGTTTCCGCGTCTGCTGGGACGCATTGCGAATGGGAGCGCAAATCTTTTCCGACCGCGAGCGTTTGCTGGCTCTTTATCTCGACGGCTCGCAGCATCATCGCCAGCAGACGGCCCTGCACCTGACCAGTGTAGACAAAGGACAAATGACGCAGCCGTGGCAGGGCGAGGGGGTCCTGCTCGATAACGGCCGCGGGAAATTGGAGCCATTCGTTCTGACCAGCGGACGGCGTTCACGCTATCATGTCCGTATCATCGACGGATTGGAGCTTGTCCCCGCTCCTGGTTTTGAGCGCCTTGCCGTGGTTTGGCCACACAGGGACGACGACTCGGAAGTATAAGCGACAACAAAACAGCTGCTGCTTACGCTCCCGATCCGTCGCCTCTGTTCTTCCGGCATGTTCTTTGCGATAAACAAGTAGGGTGACTCTTCCGCAGGCTTCTCGAAAGGACAGATGTGCGATGTTCTGGACCCGTTGGCAGTTGTTCCGTCTGCTGGGCATTCCCATCCGCATCGATGCCAGCTGGCTGATTATTCTCGCTCTCTTGACCTGGACTATAGGGCTGAGGTTCCAACCCGAATTGCCAGGGATGCCGCCGCTTCTGTTATGGTCTTTGGCTCTGTTGACGGCGCTGGGATTTTTCCTGTGCATTTTGCTGCACGAGTTGGGACATGCCGTGGTGGCCCGCCAGGTGGAGATCCCCATGAACGGCATTACCCTGTTTGTTTTCGGCGGCGTTGCCGAGATGGAGGGCGAGCCGGCCACGCCGCTGCGTGAGTTTCTCATGGCTATCGCCGGGCCGCTTGTTACGGTTGTCTTGATGGTGCTTTTCGGCTTGCTCAGCTTGCTTGGTTTTTTCTTCCACTGGGCAGAGCCGGCACAGCTTATGTGGTGGTATTTGTTCGTCATCAATTTGATGGTGCTGTTGTTTAATCTGGTGCCAGCTTTCCCCCTGGATGGCGGCCGAATCCTGCGTTCTATCCTCTGGGCCGCGACGGGCAACCTGCGACGCGCCACACGTGGGGCTTCGCTGGTCGGCCAAGCCTTCGCCTTTTTCCTGATCGCTGTCGGTCTGCTTAATTTGTTCAGCGGCAATATCGTCGGCGGCATGTGGATGGGCTTGATCGGTCTGTTCCTCAACAATGCCGCCCGGGCCGGCTATACCAGTGCGCTGCTCCGCGAAGCCCTAACCGGCGAGCCGGTGGCGCGCTTTATGAACCATGCTCCCATCGTCGTTCCGCCCTGGATCAACCTGCGCGAATGGGTGGAAGACTATGTTTATCGCTATCATCGCAAGACATTTCCGGTGGTCGGTGATGGACGGCTGGAAGGCGTCATCAGTACGCAGGCATTGACTGGCTTTCCACGCGAACAGTGGAGCGAACACACCATCGCTGAGGTGATGCGCCGCGATCTGGACGCTCTGAGCATTTCGCCACAAACCGATGCCATGCACGCCCTGGCCCGGATGCAGTCCACCGGCGCCAGTCGCTTGCTTGTCGTGGAAGATGGCCGCCTGGTCGGCATTGTCTCCCTGAAAGATCTGCTGCGCTTTTTCCACCTGAAATTGGAGTTGGAACTTGCCGACGACCGACCTGATGCTGGACATCGAGCCGGAAGCGTTGGTGACGAGAAGAAATAGCTGACGCTTACGCTTGCTCTTCGTAGTCCTGAAACCATCTTGACAGGCCGGGGCGAATTTGTGAAAAGGCTCGCGCCACGGCAGAGTAGCCGTGCAGCTAACGATCGTCGGGTGGAACGCATGGATGCGATGAAAGCTGCCGCAACGCCGTCGAATTCAGGCGAAGACCATTCGTCTCGTATTTCGCTGCGCCGATTATGGCAAGTGCCAGTGTTCTTCGTGGGTGTGGTGGCGGTCCTTACCACTTACTTGACGCGCAGCCTGATTGTTCCCGATCCGGTGCATCAGCTGTACCACGACCTGGCCGAAGCACGACGGCTGCTGGAGCGGGACGCCAACGATGCCCATGGCGCCTTGCGGTACGCACAGCAGGCCGTCGATAATCTCGTCTATGACCAAGGGAGAGCAGCAGAAGCATTTTTCCTGCTCGGCTCGGCCCACCTCCGTATCGCTGATCGCCTAAGTTCTGAGGGAGATAACTCCGGATCGGGAACATCGAACGCCGAACGCCGAACGTCGAATTTGAAAGAGGCGCTCCACTGCTTCCAGGAAGCGGAACGGCGCGGTCTTGCCGGTGAGGACGCCAATCGTCTGCACTATCGGCTGGCCAAACTCCGTTTTCATCTCGGCGACGACCCCGCGGGGGTGATCGAGATGCTCAAGGCCAATATGGGTGTCGCCGACGACCGTGCCGAGGCACTGATGTTGCTCAGCCAGGCTTATCTGCGTTTGAATCCGCCCAACTTGAAGGAAGCCCTGAAAGCCAACAAGCAGCTACGCGAAGAGGTGCCGCAAATCGGCGAGGACGTTCTCGGTCCCGCCAAATTGGCCGGTGCCAAGCTCTTGCTTCAGCTCAATCAACGCGAGGAAGCACGGAAAACCCTGGAGAAAATCAGCGACCGCGCGCCGGCGGCCGTCCTCGCCGAAAAGAACATGCTGCTGGCCGGACTTTATCAGGAAGAGCACAAATGGGCAGCGGCGGTGGAGCTGTGGAAAAAAGTGCTCGACGAAAAGCGCGTACCGCTGACGGAGGCCGGAGGGGTGCTCTACAACCTGGGCGTCTGCTATCGCCGCCAGGACCAGAACGATCTGGCAGCCGAGGCGTGGACCGACTGCATGCACCGTTCCCAGGGTGAGGAAGGACAAGCAGCGGCGCTGGCTTTGGCCGAGCTGCGCTTGCATGAAGCCAATCCAGACGATAAGGGCGTGGCCTTGCTCGCCGAAGCCGTTGCCAAGGTCCGCAAAGCCGGCGATTGGAAAAACTCTCTCATGCCCTTGGCCAACGTGCAAGAACTGTTCGAGCAGGCGATGACGATTTATCGTCAGGCCAATCGCTTCGACCTGGCTGTCCGTACTGCGGAGCTGTACGAACGTGTGGCGGATCCCCCCCAGGCCCAGCTGCGCCGTGCTGAGCTGCATAGCGAATGGGCCAAGGTTGTCCGGGAACGCGCCCGCTCGGCCAAGGAGGAAGAAACGCGCAAGAAAGAAGAGGCTACCGCCGATGAATTGCTCCGCCAGGCTGCCGAGGCCCACACCGAAGCTGCCAAACTCCTCACCGAGAAAAGCGAAAGCAAAGAACATCTTTGGCTCAGTGCTGTCTGCTCCTACGAGGGACACGATTATCCACGCGCTGCGGACAAACTGCGGGAAATCGTCGAAGGAGAGAAGGACAATGTTGATCGGCTGAGCGAAGGCTTGTTCTTGCTGGGCGAGACGTGCCGCCAACTGAACGATGTCAAGGCTGCCGAAGCCGCCTACAAGGCCTGTGTAGAACGTGGGGCCCGCTTCACGCACCGCGCTCGCTATCAACTGGCGATGCTGGAAATCGAGGCCGGCAATATCGATAACGCCGAAAAAGAGCTGGAACAGAACATCCTCATCGAGCATCGCGACCCCGATCCGGAAGCCCAGGAAAAATCGCGTTTGGCGCTGTGCGCGCTCCTGTACCAGAAAGCTGCATCGCTGCCGCAGTTTTATCGCAAAGTCGTGCATCACCTGGAAGGGCACATCGACCGCTTCGCTGTCACGCCGGAGTCGGTACGGGCCCGCTATCAGCTGGCCGATTCCTATCGCCAACAAGTCGCCCACGATACCCTCCATCGCAGTGCCCTCAGCATCAGCGAGAAAATGAGTCCCGATGCTGCCGAACATTTCCTGGAGTTGAACAAGCATTCATGGACGCGCGCTGCCGAGGAGTTTGCCAAGCTGGAAGAGCTAATTAAAGAGCCGCAATTGGCAAAGCTGTTAAGCCTCAAACAACAGGTGGAGATCCCTTTCCATGTGGCCGAGTGCTATTACAACCTTGGCGAGTATGAAAAAGCATTGCAAAAATACGAGGAATTAGCGAAGAAGTGGGACAAAGCGCCGCCCGCCTTGCAAGCACTTGGTGGGACGATCCAGTGTTTTGGCGCGATGAGAGATTATAAACGACTTTACCGCCGTGCCGAGGAGATACGCGGCCGGCTGGCTACGATCGAAGGACTGAGCGCAAACGATCGGCAGCGATATAACGAGTGGCTGAACCAGGTCAGCAAGCTGCTTCCACAGGAACAGGGCAGCAATTCCCCCGACGACCAGCCGAAGATCCTCAACGCTGACCAAGAAGAACCGCATATCATCAACGATCCTGGCCCCACGTTCGAACCACAGCGATGAGCCAGCGAGCAGAGGCCGTTATGCACCCGCTCGCTGCTTTTACAACAGTTTCCGCACTTCTTCCTGACATGCCTGCGCCGCTTCCTTTAGTCCCAGGCCGCGATAGCACTTGCACAGATCGGTCAACGCCGCAGCGTAATCGCTTTGCGGCAGTAATGCTTGCTCTTTCTGGGCAGCGCGGAGTTGCTCCAGGCAGTCGCGCGCTGCCGGCAGATTGCCCAGACCAAGATACGCCTGTCCCAAAAGACGAAGTGTCCGCGCCCCCATGCCGTCGAGCACGGCCCATTCCGGCGGACGATATACGTCCAAACGATCAATCGCTTGTTCATATGCTCGTGCCGCTAGCAGCTGCCGCACTTCACGGAACAGAGCCTCTTCGGAGGAGACCGGCGTTTCGTCCCCCCCTTCAGCCCTTCCCAGATTAGGGGGACAGGAAGGGGGCGGCAGAGGCCCGCCGGCTTCGCAGGATTCAATGGCGGCGAGCAAACAGCCGGCGTCGGCGAAACGGCGCTCTGGCTCCACCTCCAGACAGCGCAAAATCAAAGCATCCAGCCAGCGATAATCGTTGCGGATCTCGTTCTGCACCAACGACGGTGGTGGAAAATGCAGCGTTTTTTTCAGACGCAAGCAGATGTCACAGCGATCACTGTCGTCGGCGTTCGGCCATGGGACCGTCAGGTGAGGACCGCCGCCGGTGAACAATTCGTACATCAACAAGCCAAGACTGTACACATCCGATGCGGGCGTGGAACGGCCCAAGAGCGTCTCCGGGGCCATGTAGATGAAGTTGCCGAGTGATCCCGGCACAAAGCCGAGGCGGGGATCGGTATAGGCGGCCAGGCCGAAATCCACGATGCGGATGATGCCGCGACGATCTACCAGGATGTTGTCCGCTTTCAAATCGCGATGTACCGCGCCCTGAGCGTGAACCAGGGCCATGCCTCGGCAGATCTGTTTGATGAAGCGCAGTCCCATCGGCACGCTGAAGCGCCCCGCCGCTCGCAAGTGCGCCAACAGCGGCAAGCCCTCGACGTATTCCATGACCAGAAAAGCTCGATTCTCATATTCCGGCAACAAGCCCATATCGTAAATCTGCACCAGATGCCGGCGACCGGCGTCGTCGAGTCGATGGGCAGGAGCGGCGAGTAGCTGCGCGAGAAGGAGAGCGTCGCCGAACAGATAAGGGGCCGTCTCCTCGGTCAGGTCCGTTTGCCGCGAGACCTTGACTGCCACAAGACGGACTCTATTTCGACAGAAATACTGTTCACCGCGGAAGACGACGCCGTAAAAGCCGCTAGCCTGCACCTCCAGCAGCTTGTATTTGCCGGCCAGCGTCTGGCCGAGCAATCGTTGTTCGAGAAAGGAAGTGGACTCCACAGTTCTTGTCCGTTTTTGTTTGGGACAGGGATTGACAAGGGCCAACAAGAAAAACCTATAAGACGTGCCGTTCTTCTACAACACGATGTTCTCTTCTCGCTCTCAGGGCTGCCGCTTGGGAACGTAGGTTGTGAGGTGGACTGATGAATTTGATGACC
>JAJPHU010000018.1 GCA_021325115.1 Planctomycetota bacterium
TCTGCGTTTGACAGAAGGACTCAGCGCGTGGGTGCCGAACCTGCGTGTCGTACGCTTCCCGGATGTCAGCCATTGGATTCAGAATGACGCACCGGAACGCGTCACTCAATCTCTCCTGTATTCTTAAAATGCTTCAAAGAGTCCTGAGTTTCCTGGTCGATCAAACCCGGTCGACGCTTTTGTCGAAACCATTCATCTGCAGGAATTCTCTGGCCCAGTGATAGTGATCGAGTAAACCGTCGGTGGGCCGGCCAAGAAGATGATAGGCCACGAACAGCGCCTCGATGGAAGCGAGTCCGTTCTCAGGATCGGTGCCGCGTTTGGAGACGCGCGGATAAGCGGTACGCCAGCCGGAAAGCGAACGAGCCGGCACATCCAGAAAAGCGCGCGTCATCGCCGCTGCACAGCGCCAGCTGCCATCCAGGAGCAAAATGCCCTTGTCGGCGTCGGTCGGCGACAGCGGGGGGCCTTCGGCGGCCAAGCGAACGTAGCCGTCCAGCGGTGGGCGTTCCTTGACAGGATAGGTCAAAAACCACACGTCGGGGCGACCGCGCAACGGCAATACCGAGCATTTGCGCGGATTCTCGTGCGTGTGACGAACAATGATGGTCGGCGGATATCGCGATTCCATGCAATCCTCTGTTCTGATACAAGATTCCAATGTTGCTGTCTCTTTCTTTCTCCTCCCTTGTGAGGGAGGGTTGAGGTGGGGGTACAAAGGCTTCCCCTCCAATCCTCCTCCACAAGGGGGAGGGAATTATCCACCAGCACTAATGTTTCTAATTCGCTGCCTTCATCAGTGGGTTATGGGCGAAGAATCCTGCTGGCACCAACTGGAACCCGGTGCGATGCACCGGCATCACCGGCCATTCCTCCGGACGCGGAACGTGCGTTACGCCCAATGTATACCAGACAACCACGTCGGTGTCTTCGATAGACCGATTGGCGCTCGTCCATTTCGGTAGCCCCTCGCCGGGAGGGCTGCCATTCACATAAGCGCCGGCCGCATATTGCTCTTCCGCCCGGTACGGCGTGACCCATACATGATGATTCACAAACGCGGCGTGGCGGCGAAAGAACGACTCCCGGGTGGCATGGGGTACGCTGTTCTCGCCCGGGACAAGCACGTAGCCCGTCGATTGGCCGAGGGAATTGCTACTACAGGTATTGACGATCTTCCATGTCCGGTTCGTCGTCAGCTTCATCTGCCGCCTCGCCTCCAACTCGCGGCGCAACAGTGTCTCTTTCATCATGAAGGCATTGCCCTGGGGATTGTCCGGCCCTTTCGGCAATTTCTTGGTGTTCATCTCCAGCACGCTGTTACGCTCCGCTCCGTCCACATCGCAATCGAGGCGGAAATTGAAAAAATGTTGATGATTCGGCGCTTCTAAATGCGGCTCAACCAGATGGCCAAAACGGGCGCGCGTTGCGTGCTCTTCCTCATCTTGCTTGCGCTCGACAATCTTGACGTTCATGCGGCCGGTCAACAGTACTTCCATTGCCAAGGTGCCATCTTCATGGAAAATCCAGTTGAATCCATAATCATATTCATCGACACGGACAAACGAAGACAGCACCAGTTGTCGTGCCCGCCGGGCATTGCGGCCATGCCGCCACAAAACGCCGCCATCACGCTCGTACAAGGCAATGGCGCGCGGCACCTCCAGCGGCGTCCCTCTGTGATCGTGCAACCAGGCGCTAAAATAGGCTGCATCTTTAGGTGCATCGATGCCGTAATTGAGCGGTGTTTTGGCATAAACGCCCATGCCGTATTCGCCAGCGTCAAACGGGCACCAAAACAACCAATGCGGATCGCCATAGGGTACTACCATCTCCGACAAGTTGGCGCGATAGAGGATGGGGCGCACCTTGCCCTCATCTTCGAAGCCAACCGTGTACAAGACCAGACCCACGCGCGGATGCAGCGCGAAGCGGAATCGCCAGTGGCCCCAACGCACTTCGTGGCCGTGGACCTGGTAGCGAGCATCTTGGGGCGGCGGTTGATTCGACGGACCTTCCGGTCCTTCTCCTCGATCGCGTTCGTCCAGGGGAGAAAAAGCGCCGTGCTTTCGCCGCCAGGCACTGACGCCCTTGTCCTCTAGCTTTAGGATCTTCTGCGCCGTCAGATCTACGAGTACGATCAGATCCTCGATAGGACCATATTCGCGTGCAAACATAGTCAGGAACGCGCGCCGGTGGCTGTCGTTTGATTCAATTGAATAGGCACCGATGGGCCAGCTGTATATAGATACTTTATCGACCTCTTTTATGCCTCGTTTCATCATGGCCTCGCGCCAGCGCGGATCTGCGCGAACGATATCAGCAGCCTTCCTGTGGTCGTCGCCGGGCAAGATACCTGGTTGCGCCCGGGGCACATTCTTCCACGAAAGTAGTTTTTGGGCATCGAGATCGACGATGACCTCGCTGGTGGTATTGCTGGCCCAATCGTAGAGGACAGCGAATGCTTGGCGCGGCAGCGTCTGTCCAGGACGATAGGTGAGCACTTTTTCCTTGGGCGGCTCGTGCAAATGGATCAGCACGAAGCGCGTGGAATCAGCGACTTTGCCACTGTTTTTGAGCACAGTTACCGTGGCCAAAAGTTCGTCTTTGCTCAGTGGATCGAGAGGATGGGGCGGGGGCTGCTTGCGGACAGCACCGGCTTGGCAGAACGACACCCCCAAGAGCAGAACGCTGATCCACGTCCCGATTATGAAATGAAAAATTTGTAGCGACATGAAGTCGTTCCTTTCCGACGGTGCCTGGCGAAGCGTTCCATTAACGGAGTCTATGGCGCCGGGAAAGTCGCTTCAACACCGATCGGATCAAACCCAGCAAGCCGGAAGCGTAGGCGACAGCCAGGCAACCATTATTTACGTTTCGGACAACAGTGGCATCGTGATCTAAGGGAAGATAGGATGACAAATGTTGGATTCGTTTCCATTTCTCCTGGAGAGGACCTCGATATGCCCGTCATTTGTGAAGGCTGCGGGCAGCGCGTGCCGATACCCGAAGGCTATCGGCGCACCAAAATCCAGTGTGCTTGCGGCGTGATATGTCTGGTGCCGGAATCGACGCGTCAAGAGGCCGAGGCCGCGGCGCCCCGGCGAGCGACAGCCAAGCCGCCGCCCGCTGTTGAGGAAGAAGTAGAACGCTGGTTGCTCGACGACTCATCTGCGTCTCCGCCGCCCTTCCGCGATCCGGAGCCAGTTGTGGAGCCCAAACCGACGCCGAAGCCGACCATTGCCGAGATGCGTTTTCCGTGCCGCCACTGCCGCCGCCTGATACGGCGACAAGGCGAGTGTCCCGATTGCGATGGCTTCGTGCCTTCCCTGGCTCCGCCAGGAAACGTGGAGCCGGTATGGTGGCCGTCGGTAGACGAACCCAAAGACAAGGAGGACGAGGAAGACTCTTCGCCCTATGCCGTCGAAGGTGCCGAGAACGTAAAATGTCCGAAGTGCTGCTATATGCTGCCGCCTGGCTCGGTGCTGTGCGTGCGCTGCGGTTTTCACCTGAAAAAACGCAAGAAAGTCGCGCGGACGTATCAGCCCATGGAGCACGTTTGGGAGACGACGGCTTCGTACGCGGCACGCTTAACCATTTTTTGGATTTGCGAGGTCTTCTTTGGAATTTTGGGGCTGATAGGCGTCTTCTGGGGCGGGGCCGACCTCAGCGTCTTTATCGGGGGCTTTCTTTTGCTCTCGGCGATGCTGGCCTTTCTGCTCGGTACCTTCGATCGCATCCACCTGATGCGCGATACACGCGGCCGAGTGCAATTAACCAAGACGTGGCGTGTGGCTTTTGTCGCTCTGCCGCCCCAGTCGATTGATGTGCGTGCCTACGAAGGCATCGTCACCGGGCGACACCGCCCTGTCAGTCTCTGGGATAGTTGGCTCCTCTATATTCTGCTCGTGTTCGGCATCATTCCGGGGCTTATTTGGTGGTATCTCGTCTTTTATAAGATTACTTATCAAGTCGCGCTGAGCCGCGATCACGGTTTCCCTGTGTATACCGTGTATTCGGGGGGGAGTGAAATACAGATGAAAGAGATCGCTTATGCCTTACATAATGCCACCGGACTGCCCTGTGACAAAGGCTGAGCCACGTCGCTAAGGAGTAGCGGAACGCTCTTGCAGGACACGCTGCCCGCTTGCCCCTTTTCAGGTCCGTTGTCGCCCAGATACGGCCGAGGCTGCATCTCTGGGGAACGACGGCCCTGAAAGCTATGGGAACAGAAGGGGAAGGGTGTTTTGCCAGTTCCAGACGTTCGGATTGGCCGTGAGCCAGTCGTTGGCAAGCAGTTGCACGTGGCCGTCTGCGAACAGAACCCCGTTGCCGCCCGGATGCGGTGAGCTGAGAAATTGATCGAACTGCCCCGGCGGAACTTGCCGATCCTGCATACTCTGGGTCGAGAGCGGTTGGATGCAGTTGTACCACGTTGTCGGGCCGAGGGCATAGTCCTGCGGGTTGCAGCCGAGGTGGGCCGCCATTGCCGTGTTGGCCGTACCGTTCATGTTGGCGATGACCGTTGCCGAAACGCCTACCGGGGCGCCGTAGAGGACAGCGGTACTTTGCTGGACAAAGTTGTAATCGGTCAACCCTTCGCCGCGGATGCCGCGACTGGGGCAAAGCAAGAATTGGAGCACAATCTTGCCGTTATTGACCGGAGCAAGCGAGCCGGTGCCAGTTGCGTTCCCCGGTCCGCTTCCTCCGCTGCTACTACCGTTGTTCACTGCCTGCACAGTGTTTTGTTGTTCATAGAAGGGCAACGTTTGCAGAATCCAACAGGTGTTCGGATACGGATACGGAGGAGCAGTCGCGGCATTATCGCTGGGGAAGTATCCGAAAACGCTGTGGAAGTTGTGGCAGGCGGTTCCCATCTGTTTGAGATGATTGGTGCATTGAGTACGAGCGGCGGCCTCGCGGACTTTCTGCACCGCCGGCAGTAGCAGACCAATCAGAGTGCCAATAATGGCGATAACCACCAGCAATTCCAGTAACGTGAATGCATTCCGAGAGCTTGAGAAACGCATCGGGGGTCCCTCCAGGGTGAATAGCCGCAGGATATATTCGCCCAGGCTAAGCGATAAATTAGTTTAGACTAATCATTAAATTAGTCAAGACAAAATTTTCGCGAGTCGGCAGTGTCCGCGACGGCAAGGTATTCGCCGCGGACACCGCCAGCTTGTTAGCGGCAAACGAGTTGAAACCTGATTGGGATGGAATACAGTTGCACCAAGGAGGGTCCTGCTGATGTTTGCCACGCTAAGCAAAGATTCCGCCGTCCGGGCCAGCTTTGATTTTCTGGGCGAGGTGCTGGCCGGATACGGCCCGCGTGACTTCGCCGTCCGCGCCTGGGAGGGGACCGTCTGGGAGCCAGACGCGGGCCAGCCCGCTCGTTTCACTCTGGTCTTGCAGCACCCCGGTGCCGTTCGCAAGATGTTTTGGCCGCCCCGCCCCTACACGCTCGGCGAAGCCTACATCTACGACGACATCGACATCGAAGGCGACATCCACGCCTTTTTCGCCGTCCTCAGCTATCTCTACGAGATGCGTCCTGGCCTGCGGCGACGGCTCCATTGGCTGCGGCGCCTGTTCGCGCTACCGGGCGGCCAACGCCCCCGCTCCGGACGCTTGCCTGCTCAGCTGTCCGGCGCCGTCCACTCACACGAGCGCGATCGCCAGGCCATCAGCTATCACTACGATGTTTCCAACGCGTTTTATCAACTCTGGCTCGATCGCCGCATGGTCTATTCCTGCGCTTACTTCGCCGACCCTAGCGACGACCTCGACCGCGCCCAAGAGCGCAAACTGGACTATATCTGTCGCAAATTGCGCCTTTTGCCGGGCGATCGTTTGCTGGACATCGGCTGCGGTTGGGGGGGACTGGTCATGTATGCGGCCCAGCAATACGGCGTCCACGCCCTGGGGATCACCCTGAGTCAGAAGCAAGTTGAGCTGGCCCAGGAGCGTATCCGCCAGGCCGGGTTGCAAGATCGCTGTCGCGTCGAATATCAAGATTACCGTGAAGTGACCGGCACTTTCGACAAGCTGGTCAGCGTCGGTATGTTCGAGCACGTTGGCGGCAAAATGCTGCCGGTGTATTTTCAGAAAGCCTGTTCGCTCTTGCGTCCGGGCGGTGTCTTTCTCAATCACGGCATCGCCTTGAGCGGCTGGGAGCGTCGGCCACGCGGCCAACCATTTGCGCAACGCTACGTCTTCCCCGATGGCGAACTGAAACCGATCCACGCTACTCTGAAAGCCGCAGAAGAGGCACGGTTAGAAGTGCGCGACGTGGAATCGCTGCGCGAACACTACATTCTGACGCTCCAGAATTGGGTGAAGCGGCTGGAAATGCACGCCGATGAAGCACGCAAGCTGACCAACGAGGCGACCTATCGCATCTGGCGTCTGTACATGGCTGGCTCCGCCGACGGCTTTCGCGCCGCCCGCGGTAACATCTATCAAACCCTGCTGGTCAAGCCGGATCGGGGGATCAGTGGCCTGCCGCTGACGCGCACAGATTGGTATGTGTGAGGAAACGTTGACAGCAAACTGGACGGGAAACCTAGGGCTTTCCGGCTGGCGTCCCCAAGCAGAATCTGGGAATGCGAACGGAAAATCGGCTGAATACTTGGGACGAGCTGACATTTCCCCCTCTGGTGGGGGAGGGTTCA
>JAJPHU010000148.1 GCA_021325115.1 Planctomycetota bacterium
CTCAGCGGCTGCCTGCCGCACCCGCTTCGAGGAATCATGCAAAAACTCGGCGATGGCTTCGACGATAAGGCGATCTTCGACATGGGCCAGAGCGTTGATAGCGGCGGCGCGTACCTCTGGCTCGAAGGCGCGCTGGGCCAGCTGCAAGACAACCTGCGGCTGGCCAGGACGCCAATTCTGCCGAAATTCCAGGGCAGCGAGAGCAGCAACGCGCACTTCCGGCCGCGGATCGGCCAACAGCGACAAGGCTGGCGCAGCATCCACGTGCAGCGCTTCCCGCAGCGTCGCGACTTCCGGCAGCAGCCGGCAATCGGACAGCTGGCTCGGCCAGTCGCGACGCTGAATCAGCTGCTGTCCCAGACGCCGTGCCCGCCGTAGTGCCGGCGCTCCAGTCTCCAGTAAGCATTGTACCGCAAAGTAAACTAACGGCACCACCAACAAGACTGCCTGCGCCAAATGCGTGAACCAATCCTCCGTGCCGGTCGTGCCCAATACCATCCAGCTGAGGGCGATGGCATAGAGCATGAGAATAGCCGTGCTTGTTGGCTCGCGCAAGCCCTGCCGGCCAAATAGCGCCAGGCCACAAGCCAGCAACTGAAACAGCGTACCCAGCCAGAGCAGGCGAGGCACGACGCTGCTGCCGCGGAGGCTACAAATCAGCAACAAGGTCAGCGGCGTCAGCAGCAAGCCAACGCGGCCCCAAAGTAACAGTAGGCTCGTTCGTCTAGCGCCGGCAATGCCGGGTAAGGGTGTGTGCATGGCGATTCATTTATTGCGGACAGCAGGTGTACACTTGGAAGTATGGCTTACGCCTTAGGGAAAGGCCAACAAGCGCATCATCACCGTTGCCCATCTGGAGAGGTAGTGGGCTTTATGGACAGTCAAACTGCTTACTTTTTAAGACAGCATATGACGCAGAACACATGCAGCTGCATCATCTGTAAAGAGCACAGCTTTGCTTCTCGGTCAGATTCGTGAGCAATTCACGGAACCCACAGAATCCTATCGCAACAATTCCGTGATTCAGGAATGGAGAGAACGATCCATTATCAAGTATCTCTTCGGAACCTCCGCTCCTGACACATAATTCAGTTTGCCGAGCTTGCACATCTGATACACGTTAATGCGGAAATCGGGGCACGTGCTTACCAGGCAATACGCATCCGTCGCGGTGAAACCGAAATCGCGGATCAGCCAATCCATCAGGTGGATCGTCGCAGTCTCGACGGCGTTTTCCAGTGGTTTCGATGCGTACACAGCGATGATCGACTGCGGTTTCTCAATACGCATCCAGGGCACGGACTGGCCCTTGATGAGATCGAGATGGAGGCGCACGGTTGCATTGGTCTCGGCAGCGATGCTGCTGAACTCGGTGTCGCCCTGGCTGGCGTGGACATCGCCGAGATAAAACAGAGCGCCTGTGTGAAAAATCGGCAGCAAGACGCGGTTGCCGGGACAAATATCGCGGATGTCAAGATTGCCGCCCCATTCGCCCTGGCCGTCGATGCTGGTCGTCACTTCCCGGTCAGGGGCCACGCCCAGCGTGCCGACAAACGGCGTGATTGGCCACGACAGGCGCTCACTGAAATGCAACGTGCCGTCGCGCATGGTGCCACTGGGTCCGGGCGTGTGGCGGAAGATTTTCGTTGTGTAATCGCTGGACAACTCCGGCCAGCGTGTCGATTCGCCCAGAGGGCCGCGCCGCGGGCCGATAGCGATCCACGAATAATCGCCGACAACGATCTCTTCGATGCAGACGACGAGCGTATCGCCGCGCTCGGCCCCTTCGAGATAAACGGGACCGCCCAAGGGGTTGGCTAACGGTGGGCTACGGTCAAAACCGGGGCGCCGCGCGGGAATGGCCTTGTCGGCCGGCGTCTGGAAATAACCGGTGCTGGCGTCCCAGGTCTCTATCTCGAAACTCTCGCCGGGACGAACACGCAGCAGAGGTTCGTCACGCCAGTCGAAAGCATACTTGCGGGCCAGATCGCGCGCGAGGCGTTGCATAGCTGTCTCCGTAACTACTCTGGTTGGGGGCGAACGGTTTTTGGCATCATAGAGAAACGCTGAATATCCTTTTTGTTTTTTCGACATAAACCCAGGATCAACCTATGGCTACGGTTTCCACACGGCGATGCCGTCCCGCCGCAAAGAAATTTTCTCCCCGCCTGTCACGATGCGGGAATCCGTGAATACTGGCTGATCGATATGCATGGCGATGACATCGATTTTCAGATCCTCTATCACAGCAAAGACGGCTCCGAGGCGGCGCCGTGTCGAGGTGATTGGCAGGAATCGCGTATCTTCGGCCGGTCGTTTTGTCGGGAACGTCAGCGGGGTGAATGGAGTCTGTGGGAATATATCTTGCACATTCGAAAACTCAGCAGGAAAGGCAAGACTTCATGAAACGACATCGTGCCGTACTGATCGCCTTGGGATGTTTCGCTGCCGGCATGCTGGCGGGCGCCTGGTTTTTGCATCCCGAACCCATATCGATCCGGGCCGAATCGACAGCTGAGCAACCGCTGGCTCGCCGTGTTGTCCCGCCAGAGGATGGCAAGCTGCGCATCATCTGTTTTGGAGCGCATCCCGATGATTGCGAGCTGCAGGCCGGCGGCGTGGCCGCATTGTGGGCGGCGCAAGGTCATCACGTCAAATTCGTCTCTGTGACCAACGGCGATATTGGCCATTGGCGCGAGGCCGGCGGCCCATTGGCACGGCGACGCACCGCTGAAGTCGAACGCGCTGCCCGCATCCTGGGCATCACTACCGAAGTCCTCGACATCCACGACGGCGAACTGCTGCCGACCCTGGAGAATCGCCGCACCCTGACACGCCTCATCCGCGAATGGAAGGCCGACATCGTCATGAGCCATCGGCCCAACGATTATCACCCCGATCATCGCTACACCGGTATTCTCGTGCAGGACAGCGCCTATATGGTCACGGTGCCGTTCTTCTGTCCCGACACGCCTATCCTGCGGAACAATCCGGTCTTCCTCTTTTATCCCGACCGCTTCCAAAAGCCCAATCCTTTTCAGCCCGACATTGCCGTGTCCATCGATTCGGTGATCGAGCGCAAGCTCGACGCTCTGGGCACACTGGTATCGCAGTTTTATGAGGGCGGCGCCAATGGCTCGGCAGACCTGCTGCCGAGTGCTCCGGAGAAGCAGGCAGAGCGCCGCCGTAAAATACGCGAGAATTTCGCCGCGCGCAACCGCGATGTGGCCCAGCGCTACCGCACCAGACTGATCGACTGGTATGGCAAGGACAAAGGCAACCAAGTGCAATACGCTGAAGCATTTGAGATCTGCGAATATGGCCGACGGCCAAATAAGGAGGAACTAGCCCGCTTATTTCCCTTTTTCGAGAAATGATCGCATCATGCCGACCGCAGGGGGATGAAGAGCGTTGGCCACGGCAATGGCCTGGGTCTCTTCCTTGACAAAAGCCCGCAAGATAATCGCGGCTCGCTGCTCCAACCGAACCGGACGAGCGGTACTGCAACGATTTGCTGGAGCACGGCTTGCCACCGTTCGGGGATCTGGAGTTTGGCCGCCGACCCGGGCATGATCGACCCCCTTATCGGAGAACCGGGCGAACCAGGGTAGCTTGATCAAAGAAGGCATTCTTGTTCCAGACCAGTTTGGAGTTTCGATGTCCGGAGCCCCCCAATGGCGAATTGCATCCGTCTCAGCCGTCCGCCATAATAAACCGCACTCTCCGGTTTTTTTCGCCTTCCGAATGCACTCAGGAGAATAGCGGATGTCGCTGCATTTTTCTGCTCGTTTGATTCTGGCTGCCTTGGCCGTTGTTTACGCTTGCGGCTCGTCGCCCGCCGGGTCTTCCAATAGCCTTTTGGATGTCACGCCCGATGGCAAACGTCTACTTGTCGCCAATGCCGACAATGGCAGTATCACGGTGGTTGATACCGCGGCTAACACGGTGCTGCGCGAGATCGCCGTTGGCGACAAACCCGAAGGTGTCGCCTGGATTGGCAATGGGCCGCTCGCCGTCGTCACCGTCTACAACGATGACATTGTTGCTTTTGTCGATACGAATACAGGTAAGGTCGTCGCAAAGCTCCGAGTCTCTGACGAACCTTACGGCATCGTCGTCACCAAAGATGGCCGCTACGCTTATGTCACCCACGAATACCCGGGCACCGTCAGCGAGATTGACCTGGGCCAGCGAAAAGTCCTCCGCACGATGAAGGCCGGCGAGATGGTGCGCGGCCTGGCCCTCAGTCCTGATGAGAAGCGGTTGTACGTCACCGAGTTCTACACGGGCGTGCTCCTCGCTTTGGACCGAGAGACAGGTGTTAAGGTGGATCGCTGGGAGGGACACTCCAGCGATAACCTCTGCCGCAACGTCATCGTGCATCCCCGGCGACCCAAAGCCTATCTGCCGCATATCCGCTCGAAAATCGATGTAATCGACGGCAGCGGCTCCATCTTCCCGCACCTGAGCATCTGCGATTTGGTCCCCCTCAACGGTCAGAAGCGGCGCACCTCCATCGGCATGGACAGCTACAACGGTGTTTACGTCGTCACCAATCCCTGGGAGGCGGCCTTGTCTCCCGACGGCAAACGCCTGTACACGATTTATGCTGGCACCAATGATATGAATATATCTGAAGTCGTCGATGACGATTACAAGGAGATCAAGCGTCTCGGCTTCGCTGTTCGTGTCGGCCAAAATCCGCGGGCCGTGCGTGTCAGTCCCGACGGCAAAAAAGTATATATCGCCAACACGCTCGACTTCGAGGTCGCCGTCCACGAGGCGAACAGCCTGGAGCGGCTGGCCTGTATCAAGGTATGTGAGCCTCCCAAGTCACTGGAGTGGGTGCGCGGCAAGATCCTGTTCAGCACGGCCAACCGGCCGTTGACCAGCCGCCGCTGGATCGCCTGCGCATCGTGCCATCCCGACGGCCACAGTGACGGCCGCGTTTGGCACAACCCAGAGGGGCTGCGCAAAACGCCGGCCTTTATGGGGTTGGCGCACACGCATCCCTTGCACTGGTCGGCTGACCGCGATGAAGTGCAGGACTTTGAGTACACCATCCGCGGCCGGCTCATGCAGGGGCCGGGTCTGTTGCGCGGCTCTCTCAAGCCAAAGATTGGTTTCGAGCCGATCGAGCTAAGCGAAGACCTCGCCGAACGGTCGAAAGACCTCGACGCCTTGGCAATTTACTGCAACTCGTTTGACTTCACGTTGTCGCCGCACATTCCTGCGCCTGGCAAACTGTCCGCCGCCGCCGAGCGCGGCCGGCAATTGTTCACGAGCGACACCGTCGGCTGCGCCAAGTGCCACCGCGGCCCTTATTACACCGATAGCACTCTCAAAAAGCCGTTTAACTTGCACGATGTTGGCACCGGCAGTGATGATCCCTCGGAAAAAATGGGGCCGAAATATGACACACCGACACTGCTCGGCGTCTATCGCACGGCACCGTATCTACACCACGGTAAGGCCAAGACGTTGCGCGACGTGCTGACAACCTGCAACCCAAACGACAAGCACGGCAAAACCAGTCATCTCAAGCCGCAAGAGATCGACGATCTTGTAGCGTTTTTGAAATCACTGCCTTATGAGCTGCCGCCGAAGGAAACGCCGAACACAGTGAAGTATCGCTACCACAAAGATTAACGAGCCGGGAGCGTAAGCGACGACAGACTATCCGTCGCTCACGCTTCCGGATCGTTAGTAACCTGGCGCCCACGGGGCTGGCCGTTTGTTGAAGAATGCCTCCAGTCCTTGTTGGCATTCCTCGCTCAGGCGCGGTGCGGCGCTGGCTTTGGCCGCTTCTTCCAATCCCACGGCCTGGCGCGAAAAGAGTTGGAGCAATTCTTTGGTTCGCGCCAGTGCATGGGGACCGCCCTCGGCCAACGCATGCGCCCAGGTCAGAGCGCGTGTCAGTAATTGCTCTGCCGGCGCGACAGCGTTTATGAGGCCAACCCGGCAGGCTTCCTCCGCATCTATTAGCTCTCCAGTAAGGAGCAGATAACGGGCCGTGCGCTCGCTGACATGGCGTAAGAGATGCGGCATGACCATCGCCGCCACCAGGCCGCGCCGTACTTCGGGATAGCCGAACCGCGCTTCGGGTACGGCCATGGCCAAATCGCACACCGACGCTAACCCCGCACCGCCGGCCACTGCCGCGCCATTGACCGCCGCGATGGTCGGCTTGGGCAGCGTGTAGATCAGGTCATATAGCTTCGCCAGCCGCAGAGCGTCGTCCCAAACGGGAGCTTGCTTTCCCTTGCCGGCCGTCAGCGATTCCTGCAATTCGGCCAGGTCCATGCCGGCACAGAAAGCGTTGCCGGCGCCGGTGAGGATGACGCAGCGTGCCGCGGCATCGTCGCGGGCGCGGCCGAATGCCTCGGTCAAGGCGGCGATGAGAGCGCGGCTGAGGGCGTTGCGGCGATCGGGACGATTCAGGGTCAGCACCACCGCCGGCCCGCGCAATTCATAGCGAACCAGATCATCGCTCATGAGGGGTTCTCCCTTTAGGGCGCAGCATGGAGGAAACATTATCGATGAGCGGCAGCGGCATGCGCAACAGCGCCAGGGCCAGCGTTTTGCCCTGCGTATCAACACGCAGTGAGCGGCTCGCCCCGCCAGCCAAGACATCTTGCAGCACGAAGTTGACGGCGAAGAGGTTCGCCGCCTCGTAGCGGATGACGCGCGACGGATTCAAACTCTGAAAATAGTGTTGCACCACCTCGGCGGTGAGATGTTGGCGCAGCCAGTCAAAACCCGCCGCCGTGTAAGCGAGGACGGCGATGTTGGCGTGATTGCCCTTATCCCCGCTGCGGCCGTGCGCGATGTCGGAGAGATGAAGCGTGTCCATGATGGGGTTTCCGCAATCATGCCTCTGGCTCAATGCCCAAAGCGCGAGGCTGAGCCGTCAAGCGTTCGCCGTGACGCCTCCTGGGAACGAATCGAACCAACGAGGATCCAAGTCATATCGAACACAGTATAGCTCTCCCAGCCGTCCGGCGACAAGCGAACCCCCTCTTGTTCCTGGGGCCGATCATGCCAAGCCGCAAGCAATTCACTGAATGTGGACTTGCGCGGCGACGGCGTTTTTATCCACCAGTGCCGGCCAGTAGGCAAACACCTCGCGCACTGGCGGGCGGCCAGTCGTGTAGCCGGTCACGCCCGGTGGTCCGGAGGTAACCAGCGGGGCGAATTCTTTGGCGAAGCGCTCGACGACGGCGCGATCGGTGTCACGCACTGTGACGCGCAATACTACCTCTGGCGCATCTACAATGGGAAGAACACCCGGCACGCTGTCGCCGGCGCCCAGGCATTCGGTATGGCGATGTGCCGGGGAGACGCCGGCGCGACGCAGGCGCTCGAAGATAAATTCACTGCAGCGACGCGCTTTCGGTGCTGCTTCGGGGCCGGCGATGACCAGTGTGCCGCTGGCGGTCCAGCCGTCACGATAAGCGATCGACACTTTGTAACTGTCGGTCGCTGGTTGGCCGCGTACTCCGGTGATGCGCACTTCGTCGCGGCCACATTCGCTGAGCTGGACGCTGGTAAAATCAGCGACTACATCGGGTGTTAAATACGCGGCGGGGTCGCCGACCTCGTACAGCAGTTGTTCGGCGACGGTTTCGCGGTTGACGGCGCCGCCGCTGCCGGGCGGCTTGGTGAGGAGGAAGGCGCCGCTGTCCTCAATGTCGGCAATAGGATAGCCGACCAAGGCGAGATCAGTTTCTTGCCAGTGGCACCACAATCCGCCGGTAGCTTGGGCACCGCACTCGATGAGATGGCCAGCCACGGTACCAGCAGCTAGACGGTCCCAGTCGTCCCAGTGCCAGCCGAACTCATACACGGCAGGACCGAGCGTCAACGATGCATCGGCGACGCGGCCGGTGATGACAATATCGGCTCCCTGTTGTAAGGCAGTGACAATCGGTTGACAGCCAAGATAGGCGTTGACGCTGACAATGCGCTCGCGGATAGTGCTCAGTGGCTCGCCGGTGTCGAGATTGGTGAAGGCATGACCTTGCGCCAACAGTTCGTCGAGGTGCGGCAGCAGATCATCGCCGTGGACGATGGCGATGCGGCGTTTCATCAGTCCCGCCTGATCGAGGATGGCGCGAGCGCGAACGGCGCAGCCATATGGATTCATGCCGCCAGCGTTGGTGATGATTTTCAGCTGCGGCTGGCACTTCAGGATAGAAACGAGTTGCTGCAATACATCGAGAAAATCGCTGGCGTAACCAGCTTCGGGATGACGCTGTTTTTGCAACGCCAGGATGGACATGGTCAGCTCGGCGAGGTATTCGAGAGTGAGATAATCGAGCCGGCCATGCTCGGCCAATTCGCGCGGCGCATCGAGATTGTCGCCCCAAAAGCCACAGCCGTTGCCGATTCGCACGTGTTTCATTGCGGTTTTCGGTTTTTGGTTTTTAGAAACACTATCCCAAGGAACCGCCAAGGCGCCAAGAACGCCAGAGAAAAAACAAGAGGATAACAGAGAGAAAAAGAGAAGACCTGATTGTACTGGCTTTGGCTTTTTTCGTTTTTCCTCTTTCTATTCTTGGCGTTCTTGGCATCTTGGCGGCGCTTGGAGTTAACGTCATGTGCAACTTTCCGCAGGTCAAGATGTTCTCCTCGACAACAGCGTAGAGAAGGCTGTTTGGAGAAGAGAAGCACCGTGCCCCTGGATGATTCTATGCATACCGTCTTTTGCGTGATCAAAGACCACTGGGAAACACTCCACCTGGACCGTGTTCGCCAGCCCGGCTTTGCACCCAGGGGGCGGACAGCGAAGTCCTGACCATCGAAATGGTCAGTGAATTCCTCGGCTTGGATCAAGAGGCCTAACGGTTCTGGTATCGCTGAATGATTAAAAAGTTGCCCATGGCATTAACTGGGGCTATCGAACAGCCCTGGAAGGGCACCTCCTGCCGCTTGCTTTCTCCGTCAGACGCGGTATTCTGAGGGAGGGTTCGCCTATTGTCTTGCGCACCGCTGCGCCGGTTGTCTCTGTCTTCTGCTAACCTCTGGAACTCCTCGCGTGGGCGAGGGTGAACCGCGACTTTGGCTGGAGGATGCCGACCATGAGACTCGATGATTTGCTGGTCAGCCGTCACATCTCGTTTCAACGGCTGCCGCACCGCCGTACCTACACGGCCAATCGCATGGCCCAGGCGCTGCACGTCAAAGGACGTGAAGTGGCCAAGACTGTACTATTAAAGACCGGAAAGGGACACATGCTGGCCGTACTGCCGGCCACGCATCAGATCGACCTCGAACAGCTCCGCGAAGACCTGGGCGATCCGAGCATCCAATTGGCCGCCGAGGAGGAAATGGATCGCCTCTTCCCCGATTGCGAACGCGGTGCCGTGCCGCCGTTCGGCAGTCTCTATCAGATACCCACCATCATGGACGACAGCCTCGCCCAGGACGAAACCATCGTCTTCGAGGGCCCCAACCACGAGCAGGCTATTCGTATGTCCCTGCGCGATTACGAGGCCATCGAGCATCCGCGTCACGGTCACTTCGCCCATCGTTGACAATGATCCGGCGAGCGGGGTTGCGTTAGCGCCCCGAGTTCTCAAA
>JAJPHU010000337.1 GCA_021325115.1 Planctomycetota bacterium
ACCCCCGAACCAGCAAGCTTGGCGTTGTGGCTCAGCGGCCTGCCCGTGCTGGGTCTGGTCCGCTACTGGCGCCGTCGTCAACGGGGCGGCCCCTTAGCAGTCGCGTAACGGACAGGTATTCCTGGCTTCCGTCCAAGGGGCGGCCCAACGAGGCCGCCCCTTTGTTTAACTCCTCGGAATCGCCCAAAGAAGTGCTACTCGCCCCAACGCCCTCCTCCACAAAGAAGGGGCGTTTCTTCTTCCACTAGCTCTATAATAACGTGTCCATTTCTGATGCGGAGGTCTTCGCATGTCTCTGCGCTTCAACGTCAAATTCGCCGCTATTCTGCTGGTTTTGTGTATCATCTGCGGCGGCAGTGTTCACCTGTTGCACGGCTATCAACTCAAGCGCAACGCCGGCGTTTTCCTCGACCGCGCCAACCGGGCCGAGCAAGAAGCGGAAGCCGCAGACGCTGAAGCGAAAACGGCGCTCTACCACAAAGAGATGGAACATCTCCGCCACTACCTCACCTTCCGTCCCACGGACACCGAAGCGCGAGCGCGCCTGGGCCTGTTGGCCGAGAAGCTGGCCCGCACAGGGAAGGATTTCTTCACAGCACTGATCGTTTATGACACCGTGCTGCGTCAAGACCCGGCACGGAAAGACATCCGCCTGCGGGCCGCGAAAGTGGCCCTGCTTCTGGGCCGGCATGACGATGCCCTGAATCACCTCACGACCCTGGGCGCCCTGGACAGCAGCGATGGTGAATTGCACACCCTCTATGGTCGGGCGCTGGAGCAGAAGGGCGATTACAAAGGCGCGCGCGAGCACTATGCCAAAGCCGTCACCCTGCCGCCGGTCCAGCTGGAGACCTACACCGCCTATGCCGCCCTGCTCCGCCGCCGCATCAGCGATCCCGAAGCAGCCAACAAGCTCATGGAGCAAATGGTCAAGGACACGCCGACAGCCGAGGCGTTCCTGGTGCTGAGCGCGTACTGGAAAGAATTCGATAAGAGCAAAAGCGGTGCAGAGCGAGCCGCCCGCGCCCTGGCCGAGGCCCAGAAGCGCGAACCCGATAATGCCGATGTGCTGCTTCAATCGGCCGAGGCTGCCCGCCAAACGTCCGACATGGCCGCAGCTCGCAAGTTCCTCCAGCGCGGCATCGAGAAACATCCCGCCGATGCCCGCATGTATCTGGCGTTGTCTGCCCTCGAACAACAGGCCGGCCGACGCAGCGAGGCCGTCGCTCTCTTGCGCCGCGGGCTGGAAGCCAAACCGGGACAGATCGATCTGCTGTGGGCGCTGGCCGACCTGCGCGTCGGCGACGGCGAGGAATCGGAAATGGCAGACCTTCTCGCGCAGATGAAAAAAGGCGGCCTGGCGTCGGCACAGCTGGATTACCTGCGAGCGCGGCTGCTACTGGCCAAGGGACGCTGGCGCGACAGCGCCGACCTGCTGGAACGCACTCGTCCGGGACTGGAAGCCTGGCCCGCCCTGGTACGGCACAGCGATTTGTTGCTGGCCCGCTGCTACGAACAGCTGGGCGATGTGGACCAGCGCTACACAGCTTATCAGCGCCTGGTATCCGCTGATCCGTTGTCGATACCCGGCAACCTGGGTCTGGGCGCCGCTCTGGAAGCGCTCGGACGCGAGGAGGACGCTTTGAAGGCGTATCAGCGTCTGTTGCGGTTGGAAGGCGTTGGTTCTCAGGCCCGCCTCCGTGTGGCGCGTCTGCTGATTCGCCGCAACCAGCAACGCCCCCCCGCCGAGCAACAGTGGGAAGAAGTTGATCGCCTTCTGAGCGGGGAGCGTCAGCCCCCCGAGCGAGAGGCGGATGCCTCCCGCTCCGATGCCGTCGAGACGGCGATCCTGCGAGCCGCGGCCTGGATGGCGCGCGGCCAAGCCCAACAAGCAGAGCAGGTGTTGAAGGATGCACGCAAGGCACATCCGAAGGAAGTCACACTCTGGGTCGCCCTGACCGAGCTTGCCGAGCAACGCAAGCAGCCCAAAGAGGCAGACGCCTTGCTCGACGAGGCAGAGCGCACTCTGGGTGATAGCGTTGCCCTGCGGCTGGCCCGGGCTTCTCAGGCCCTTCGCCGCGACGCCGCGAAGTCTCTTCCTGTTTTGGCAAAATTGGCCGAGGGAGCAGAGAAGTTCCCCGAAGACGATCAGGTACGTCTGCTGCGCGGCTTGGCGGCGGCTCACAGTCTGGCCAACGATCGAGACGGAGCGGCCCGGCTGTGGACGCGCTTGGCCGAGTTGCGGCCCAATGATCTGAGCGTCCGCATCGCGCAGTTCGATCTGGCCCTGTTGTCCAAGGATCCGTCGGCCATCAATCGTGCTATCGACGCCATCCGCAACATCGAGGGCGCAGACGGTTCCTTGTGGAAGTACGCCCGTGCCGCTCAGCTGGTAGAAGAGGCCCGCAGTGGCGAGCGGAACAAGCTCGTCGAGGCGCGGGGACTGCTTGAAGAAGTGATGATTAAGCGGCCGAGTTGGCCGCGCGCTCCGGTTTGCCTGGCCTTGGCCGAGGAATTGGCCGGCTATCCGGAACAGGCCATCCGCCGCTATCAGCAAGCCGTCGAGCTAGGCGACCATAGCGTTACCACCATCCGTTCGCTCGTCCAGCTATTGTATCAGCGGCGGCGCTTTGCCGACGCCGAGGCGGCGTTGCGCCAGCTGCCGCAGCCAGACGCCATGCCGTCCGATTTGCAACGGCTGGCCGCTGAGGTTTCCCTGCGCACCCATGCCAACCCCGATCACGCCTTGCGCCTGGCCCAACAGGCTGTGACGGCCGACTCCAAGGACTACCGCGATCATCTCTGGCTGGGGCAGATGTTGGCGCAGAGCCAGACCCACGCTGCCGAGGCTGAGAAAGCGCTCCGGCGCGCCCTGGCCCTGGCCGAGAATGAACCAGCAACCTGGTTTGCCCTGGTGCAATTCCTGACGCGCACAGGCAAGAAAAAAGAGGCCGAAGCGCTCCTCGCTCAGGCTGAATCTAAGCTACCGCCCGACAAGTCTGCCCTGACTCTGGCCGCCTGCTACGAGACCGTGGACCAGCTCGACCGGGCCAAAGAACTCTACCGCAACGCCTTGGCCGCTCATCCCGAAGATCCCGACACGCTTACCAACGCGGCCAAGTTCTATCTGCGTACCGGCGCTTCGGCAGAAGCGGAGAAATGTCTGAATCGCCTGATGGAGTCGAAGGCCCATTCGGAGGACGCAGCCTGGGCACGGCGGATGTTGGCGTTTGTGCTTCATGCCCGCGGCGATTATCAACACAAGCGCCAAGCCTTGAGCCTGCTGAACATCCTCGACGATCCGCTGGCAGATACAGCTCTCAAGGAGATGCCGGTAGAGGAGATCCGCGCCCGCGCTGCCTTGCTGGCCCGCAGCTGGGAGCGGCGCCAACGTCAGGAAGCCATCCGCCTGCTGGAGAGCTTGGGCACCCGGCAGCCGCTGAGCGCCGTCGATCAGTTCATGTTGGGGCAACTGTACGAATCGATCGGCAAATGGAACGAAGCCAGCCGCCGCCTGGGTGCTGCCGTCAGCGCCGAGAGTGACAATCTCGTCTATCTGGCGAGCTACATCAACAGCCTGCTGCGGCACCAAGAATGGACGGCAGCGGTCCCGTGGCTGGCCAAGCTGGAGCAGAAACAGCCCAATAGTCTCGTGACCGTGCAATTGAAAGCCCGCCTGCTGCAAGGCGAGGGCAAGAACGACGAAGCCGTCGCTGCCGTTATGAGCTATACTCGAAACAAGGACGCCGACCTCCGCCAAGCTGCTCTGCTGCTCGAATCGATCGGCCGGACAGCAGATGCCGGTGCGCTTTTCCACCGGCTGGCCCAGGACGGCAAGCGTCCGGAAGCGGCCCTGGAATGGGCTGCTTTCCTGGGCCGACAGGGACGTACCCAAGAGGCCCTGGATGAATGCGAACGCGCCGCCGCCAAGGGCAAGATAGCGAATGTGGCCGAAACCTTCCTTCTCGTGCTGTACACTGCCTCGGAACCGGGGCCATACTGCGAGCGAGTGGAGCGTTGGCTGACACAGGCAGCGGCAAGCCAAGAGGGAAGACGCCTCGATTTCATGCCCTATATCGCTGCCTTGCGCAACATCCAGGGCAAGTATGCCGAGTCGGAAGCCCTGTATCGCCAAATCTTGGCCAAGCAGCCGAACGATGTGCTGGCCCTGAACAATTTGGCCTTCCTGATGGCCGAATACGAAGGTAAGCCGGCAGATGCCCTCGCCCTGCTCAAGCAGGCCTGGGAGCAAGCGGGCCCATCGGCTGTTCTCAGCGATACCCGCGCCGTCGTTTACTTGAAGTTGGGAGAAGCCAAGAAAGCCGTTGAAGAATTGGAAGAGTTGGTAAGCAACTCTCCCCGGCCCGAGGCTTACTTCCATCTGGCCCAGGCGCACGAAACCGCCGGCGACCGCGTCGCCGCCCGCCTGGCTTTCCTCAAGGGCCAGGAGCTGAAGCTCAAGCTTACCAGCCTCCATCCGCTGGAACGAAGGGCTTATCAGCAAATGGTACAGCGATTTCATTCAGAGCCGCGACCGTAAGGGAGCGGGGGGAATGCCGCTCCCTTACGATCGCGGCTCAGCTAGAGGTGAGGTTCTGCCGCATGTGCGGAATCGTTGGCGTCTTTCACTATGACCGAAGCGAGCCAGTCTCCAGCGAATTGCTCGTTCGACTGGGAGAGACACTACAGCATCGGGGACCGGATGACGCAGGAGTGTGGGTCAATACCGAGCGCACGGTCGGCTTTGCCCATCGGCGGTTGAGCATCGTTGATCTTTCGCCAGACGGCCATCAGCCTATGACCAGCGCGAACGGCTCGCTTGTCCTGACGTTCAATGGCGAAATCTATAACCACCTCGATTGGCGGCCCAAACTGGAACGGCGCGGACACCGCTTTCACTCCCGTTCCGATACCGAAGTGATTCTCCACCTGTATCAAGAATACGGCGTCGAGTGTGTTGAGCATCTGGACGGTATGTTTGCCTTTGCCCTGTGGGACCAGGATGCCGGACGCCTGCTCTTGGCACGCGACCGCTTGGGCATCAAGCCCCTGTATTATGTTCTGCGTCCGGGGATGCTGCTGTTCGCCTCCGAGATCAAGGCGTTGTTGGCTCATCCCGAAGTGGCAAGCGAACTGGATCGTGAGGCCCTGGGCTATTATCTTGCTCTCAAGACTGTGCCTGCGCCGCGGACCTTATTCGCCGGAATACGCAAGCTGCAAGCTGGCTCCATCCTGATCGGTGGGCGAGACGGTTCGTTCCGAACGCGATCCTTTTGGGATGTGGTTTCTCCGTCGCGGCCTGTCGATCCAGCTCTCGATGAACAAGCCGCCGCGGCAACCATCCGTAAGCTCCTCACGGAAGCGGTTGCCAAGCGTTTGATGGCAGACGTGCCCCTGGGGGCCTTTCTGAGCGGCGGATTGGATTCGAGCGCAATTGTAGCGCTCATGGCCACGCTCCAATCGCAACCGATCAACACTTTTTCAGTCGGGATCGAGAACATCCCTGAGGAAAACGAACTCGAATATGCTCGCCTGGTGGCCCAGCGTTTTGCCACGAATCATCAGGAGGTGATAATCGGCCAAAACGACGTCATTGAGTATCTTCCGGACCTCGTCTATCAACAGGACGAACCGCTTGCCGACCCGGTTTGTGTGCCTCTTTTCTATCTCGCGCGCTTGGCGCGCGCCTCCGGCATCAAAGTCGTTTTGGCCGGGGAGGGAAGCGATGAGCAGTTTCTCGGCTACGACACACGTATTCATTTTCTCCGGCGTTTTCAGCGGCTGTGGAGACCGTTGCTCGCGCTTCCTGCTGGCATGAGGCGGCGGATGCACGAGCTGGCCGCCACTGTCCATCGGGCAACAGGACTTGGCCGCCGTTGCGAGCGGATACTCGGCAAGGCTGCTCGAGGCGACGCGCTTTTCCTCGGCTCGCAGGCTTTTGACGGGGACACCCTGGAACGCCTGTTCGGCGATGGCGCCCCCAAAGAGCTTGGCGAGGCCTCCCGTGCAGTGGCAGATACCTGCCGTCCTCTTCTGGCCGCCTGGCCCGCCGCCGACATTGCCAGCCGGGTCATTTATATCGACCTCAAAATCCGTATCGCCGAATTGTTGCTTATGCGGATCGACAAAGTGACCATGTCTCTCGGTTTGGAAGCACGCGTACCGTTTCTGGATCATCGCCTGGCGGAATATCTCATGACGGTCCCCATGCAGCTCAAACTCAAAGGCTGGAATGCCAAATACCTCCTCAAGCGCGCCATGGCCGACCTCCTTCCGCCGGTTATCCTGGAGCGCCCGAAGAAGGCTTTTGCCGCCCCCGTAGGCGCATGGCTTCGCAACGGATTGAGCAGCTTCGCTCGCGACGTGATCTTCCAGTCCGGCCTGCGAAAGCTCGGCCTTTTCCGCTATGCAGCCGTGGAACAGATGCTGGAGGAGCACTGCTCCGGCCAACGCAATCATGATACGCGGCTCTGGAACCTGATGAATTTGAGCGCCTGGTATGATCGATTTTTTGGCCAAAATTGAGAGCGCAAGATGAAGAAACTGCTGTCCCGAGTGATTCTTCGCTGGTACTTGCCTCGATTCCTCGGCGCTGCCCACGCTTTCAATCGCCTGTTGGGACAAGCGATTCGGATGCAGCTGGGCTGGATCTCCGATGAAGCGTTTCGTTGCCATCTCGCCACATTCTATCAACAGCTCGATCCTGGCTCGATCCAGCGCGATCTTCGCTTCGAGGAAAAGGTCCAGCATCTGAACCGACCCGGCGGATATAAAGTTCCTATTTCGACCTTTAATGACGATTCCTCTTCGTCGGCGAGATCGGGACGATTGAACCTGTGGCAGCGGCGCTTCGCTTTGCTGGGCCACCTCGGAGTCCGAGCGGACATTTTGATTTTGCGGGCGGGAGAACAGATACCGCCTCATGGCCACTATCGGGTGGTGTCTGGGTTCTATGTGCTTGCCGGTCGTGTGGCGATCCGTCATTATGACCGGGTTCGTGAAGAGAACGGGAAACTACTTGTCCGCAAGGTGCTCGATACCGAGCTTGGTCCCGGCGGTTTTACAACGAACTCAGAAACCTATCACAATATTCACTGGCTTCAAGGGCTTGCCGAGCAATCGTACCTTTTCCGTGTGACGGCGCTCGATACGCCAACGGCGGCTTTCGGCGGCACAGCACGGACCGATCCACGCATTTACGTGGATCCGAGCGGCGAGCCGGATGAATCGGGCCTCATAGCAGCGGCTTACGTCAACGAGGCGACGGCCAAGCGCCTCTTTATTCATCCACCGGTCCTTCAGAAGAGCAATTGAATATATGTACGACCGTAAATACCCTCTATCAGTCGTTCACCTGGTCTTGGGGCTGAACGTTGGCGGACTGGAGATGGTTGTCCTCAATCTGGTGCGCCATTGCAATCGAGACCGCTTCTCTCCCCACATCATTTGCCTTCAGGAGCCTGGGCAGCTGGCGCCTGCCTTCACCGAGCTGAATGTCCCTCTCGAAAGCCTCGATTGCCCCAAGCTCCCAAAGGCACGCACTCTTTACCGTCTGATCCGCCGGCTACGTCAATTGAGGCCGCATGTCCTGCATACTCACAATATGAGTCCCCACTTTTTCGGAGTTATCGCTGCACGTCTCGCGGGCGTGCCCGTCGTCGTTCATACCAAACACGGACGGAACGATCCCACTCGACGCAGCGCCGTGTTCAAGAACTGGTTGGCTTCTTATTTCACCGACCGGATCGTACCCGTTTCCGAAGACGCCGCTGCCGTGGTACGCGAGATTGAGGGCGTACCGGACCGAAGAATCCATGTTATCCGTAATGGCATCGATCTGGATCGTTTTCCTTTCACACATCGGAATGGTCAGCACACCGGCAAACATGCAGTCCACGTCGCCCGTTTGTGCATTTCCAAGGACCAATCCACTCTCTTGCAAGCAGCGCGGCAGGTGCTCGACGTCGAACCTGATTTCCGTTTAACCCTCGTAGGCGATGGTCCCGACCGGGAAATGTTGCTTGCTCTCCATAAAGAGCTTGGGCTGGGGGAACGTGTCGTGTTCTTGGGGGAGCGCCACGACGTACCAGCGATCTTGGCCTGCGCAGATTTATTCGTGCTTCCCTCCGTGGAGGAAGGCATTCCCCTGACGATCTTGGAAGCGATGGCCACAGGCTTGCCGGTGGTGGCCACGCCAGTGGGCGGAAATCCCGAAGTGGTGGTTCCGAATGAGACCGGGTTGTTGGTGCCCCCCCAATCTCCTCAGAGATTAGCCGAGGCTCTTCTCACCTTGGTCCGCGAGCCAAGCCGCGCCCGCCGCATGGGGGCAGCCGGCCGTAAGCGCGTGGAACAACTATTTGATATCCGTAAGGTCGTTGCTTCTTACGAAGCGCTCTATGAATCCCTGTATACTGCGGAAGTCAACGGTTTAGCGGCGAACGGTCGGCGTTAGCTGGCTGGTGAAAAACGCACCAGCCAGCTAACGCCGATCGTTAGGAACAATGATGGGCAACTCGATATAGGCCTTGTTGATATGAATGTGCTCCATCTCACTCTGACGTTTCAACGCAGCGGGCGGCGCAATGCCATCCTAACGCTGATTAAGTATCTCCGCTCCGAGCATGTGCGTTTCGACCTGGGCTGCCTTGAAGAACTCGGCTGTTCCCCTCAGGAACTCCAAGACGTCATCGGTGCTGCAGAAGTTTTTCCGCGCCGATCGGTTTTCGACCTTCGTGCGATCCGGCGTCTCGACCATTTTTGCCGCCGGCGTCAAATCGACCTGATCCATGCCCACGATGGCGCCAGTCAATACCTCGCTGCGCTGGCGCGCTTACGGATGCCTCGCTGCCGTATGCTGATGACATTTCACCGCTCACTTAACTTCGAGTCGGCAACATTGCGCGATCGCCTTCGCAATGCCTTTGCCAATTCCATGAGCGATGTTATTGTTACAGGTTCGCGGGAACGTCAGCAACACTTTCTCTCTACGAACTTCGTCCGGCGCCGGAAAGTTATTCGTATTCCTTTTGGCATTGATATGGAACGGTTTCGGCCCGACCCGCTGGCCGGCGCCGCCGTCCGCAAAGCCCTCGATTTGAGCCAGGAAACGTTCGTGATCGGCGCCGTAGGCCACTTCGGGCCAGAAAAGGGGATCGATGTCGTTGTGCGTGGTTTCCAAAAATTGGTCGCTGGCCCTTTGCCAGTCCCCGTCGTCTTGGTAGTGTTCGGCTCTGGGACGCACGAGCAACAAGAGAGACTACAAGCGCTCGCTCGCTCCATGCCCTCGGCACGAATCCTTTTTGCGGGATTTCACAACGACATACACCGTTGGCTACGGGCCTTCGACCTCTTTGTGCATGCGCCGCGTTTAGAAGCGTTCGGGCTGGCCTTGGTCGAAGCGATGGCTACCCAGCTGCCGCTCATCGCCACTCGTGTCGGCGGCATTCCCGACATCGTCCGGGAAGGGGAAACGGGCTTGTTAGTGTCGCCGGAGGCGCCCGAAGAACTGGCTGCAGCCATGGCGCGTCTTATCAGCGATCCTTGTTTGCGGCGTTCCCTGGCCGAGCAGGCGCGTCAAGCGGCCGTGGAGCAATTCAACGCCGAGCGCTTTGCCCAACGCTATCTTCGCGTCTATCAAGCCCTGCTCGATGGTCAAGCCCCCAAAGGAGTCGATCAAGAAGAGCACGATCTGCCCGAGCGCGGTGAAGCGACGTCTGCAAAGGTCAAAAATCCAGTGGCCTTGCACTCCATGTCCCCCATTCAAGATGCATGAACCGAATAATTCTTCTGGAGGTAAGCTAAAATGAAAGAGCAAGTAACCATCGTGGTAGTGCCGCGAGACCGCTTCACCAGCGTGCTCGCTTGCGCCGCATCGATCCTCCAACATACGACGCCGCCTTATCGGCTTGTCTTTCTCGATTTTGGGTATTCCAAAAGGACTTTGACCCGACTTCGACGACTAGACACGCACGGTCCTGTGGAGATTGTCCCCTGTGGCCGAACGATCCCCATGAAAGCGTTTCGGGACTACTTGCCACAGGTGCAAACGCCTTACGTCGCCTGGGTTGACAATGATACGTTTGTGACCACAGGATGGTTGGAGAACCTGTTGAGTCGGGCGTCCCAAGGAGCCCGAGTCATCCTCCCCCTAACGCTTGAACGGGACGGCTACGACGCCGACTCCCGAAAGAACCCGCTGCGAGTACATATTAGCCATGGCGAGCTACGTCGAGTAGTTGTTGATAACGTCGAGTACATGTTGGATTACAAACCGTACCGGCGTGCCGCTCCGGAGGATATTCCTCAGGAGCCGCACACGGTGGATTTTTTCGAGCTTCATACGTTTTTTGCCGAAACCGAAGTACTCCGCCAACTCGACTTGCCTCCTATGGTCGTGCGAGAGCACCTCGATATCGGCATCCAGCTGCACCAAATGGGGATCCCCATTTGGTGCGAGCCGAAAAGCGTAGTCCATTTCGATAACATCCATGAACGGCCGAGCTTTGCAGATTTGAAGTTCTTTTTCTTCCGTTGGGATGAGCGTCTGATCGATCAATCACACGATCTCTTTGCGGCACGGTGGGGAGCTCGTTTCTATAGTGAACAGTCGATGAAGAACTGGGCTTTTCGCCGCAAGATCTTTAGCGTGGCCCGGTTCTTGGGCTTGCCGCAAAAACCGGCGGATTTGCTGGCGCGGATCTTTAATAAACTCCTACGTCCGCCACTTCCCCCGCATCTGGCCAAAGACCCCTTACCAACGTCGGAACGGGTATTCGACACAAAGTTCGTGGTCAGCAACCAAGAATCAGGAGTCGCTATTGCATGACTACTTGTCTCGTTACCGGAGGCGCCGGCTTCATCGGTTCGCACCTGGCCGAAGCACTGGTCAAGCAGGGGCACCGCGTGCGCGTGTTGGATGACTTCAGTACAGGTCGTCAAGCCAACTTGGCCCACTTGCTGCCCCAGCACATCGAACTGATCGCTGGCGACTTGACCGATCCTAAGATGTTGCGCGCGGCGCTACACAATATCGAACTGGTCTTTCATCAGGCGGCGCTGCCCTCTGTACCGCGTAGCGTGGAAGATCCGTTGTCCACACACCGCGTTTGCGCTACCGGCACTTTAGAACTACTAGCTGCTGCTCGGCAGGCCGGCGTACGGCGTGTGATCTACGCGGCCAGCTCCAGCGCCTACGGCAACTCCGAACGGCTGCCCAAACGTGAGAGTGATCCGACCAATCCTCTTTCACCCTATGCCGTAGCCAAGTTAGCCGGTGAACACTACTGTGCCTGCTTCAGTCATATCCACGGCTTGGAGACGGTGCGGCTACGCTATTTCAACGTGTTTGGCCCCCGACAAAACCCAGACAGCCCCTATGCCGCTGTCATCCCGCGCTTTATTCAAGCCTGTTTGGCCGGCCGATCTCCGGTGATTCACGGCGACGGCCAACAGTCCCGCGACTTCACTTTTATTGACGATGTGGTACAGGCTAATCTCTTGGCTGCGTCGGCCCCCGGCGTGTCCGGTAAGGTCTATAACATCGCCTGCGGCCACCGCACCACGCTACTGGAACTGGTGGCTCAGATCAACGATCTCCTCGGTACAAACATTCGGCCGGTTCACACAGACTCACGGCCCGGCGACGTCCGCCACAGCCAAGCGGATATTCGGCTCGCTCAGACTGATCTCGGCTATCAACCACGTGTGGATGTGCGTGAAGGGCTCCGCCGTTGCCTCGCTTTCTATACGGCAGATCGCCTCCCTGCCCAGAAGTGACGACCATCCCGCCTTTAGCGATTGCCTTAGACCGACATCAGAGCGTTGGGTAGACGGGTATAGCAGCGAACGGCAAAACGCTCCAGTAGCTTATTGCAGCTGATTTGTTTACCAGCCTGCAGCGTCAGCAAAGACGACTCTGCAGTCAACTATTGAACTGCAATAAACTACTAGCCAAATCGAGATGAGAAGGATGACTCGAGAAAAAAATAACCGACAAACAGCATCGCCCTTTACGGAGCAGCTGGCGACGCTGATCCCCTCGTTGCTCCCCTTGGCCGAAGCTCTGGAGGAAGCCGCTGCCAGCGATCTGCCGGTATTGTTCATCGGGGCGGCGGGCACCGGCAAGACCTACCTGGCCCGCCTGCTCCATCAGTTCTCCCCGCGGAGCGAGCATCCGTTCGTCATCATGCCTTGCGGCTCCCTGGCGCCGAACTCGCTCCCAAGCGTACTGTTCGGACAGGTCCAGGACGCCCCGGAGGGAGTGGATGTGTTCTGTGCCGGCCGCTTGGCGACGGCAGGTTTGGGCGGTCTCCTGCTCAAAGATATAGATACTCTTTCCTTGCAAGTACAAAGTGCCTTACTACGCTTTATCCAGACAGGCACCTACGAACCGGTCGGCTCCGTGGAATTGCATTTCAGCCAGACTCGTATTTTCGCCGCCACCAACAGCGATCTCAAGAAAGACGTGATCAAAAAGCGGTTTCGGGGCGATCTCTATCACTGTTTCCACAATTTTACTTTTTATCTACCGCCGTTGTGCCAGCGACAGGAGGACATTGAACCACTGGCGCAGGCCATGGTGATTCGCTCTGCCGACCAATTTCATAAAAAGCCGCCCCGTCTTCTCCCGGAAACACTGCGTGTTTTACAGTCCTTCTCCTGGCCCGGCAACATCCGTCAACTGGAGACCAGCATCCAACACGCCGTTCTGATATGTTCCAGAGATGAGCTTCACGTGGAGCATTTGCCACAAAATCTTCGTGAGGCAGCTGGCGACCAGTCGACTTAGGCCGCCTGGTCAGGGCTGTACCAGCCAGCTTTAAAAATAAGCGGCCAAGGCTTGGCGCATCATCGAGCGGGCACGGTGTAGTCGGCTCTTCACCGCTGGCACGCCAAGATTAAGGATTTTGCCGATCTGTGGATTACTCATCTCCTCCACGTCAGCAAGGACATAAACCTCTCGGTACATCTCCGGCAGATCAGCGATCGCTTGAGCAATCTGCTCGCGCATCTCGTCGTCGAGCAGCTGCTGGGCGGGACAGCTAGCGCCCCCGGCGGTCCTGTCGTTCGGCCTAACGAGGCAAGCGTTCGTCTCTCGCTTGCGGCGGCAGAGAGCTTTCCGCCGATGCTCCAGGGCTGCATTCACCGTTACACGGCGCAACCAAGTCGTCAGCCGCGCTTCGCCGCGAAAACTGTCGAGCTTGCAAAGGATTCGCAACAACACTTCTTGAGTCACATCTTCCGCATCGGCCTCATTGCCGAGCACGTGACGGGCCACGTTGCGCACCAGAGAAGCGTGAGCATAAAAGACTTTTTCCACCGCTCTGGCGTTTTCCGTCCCGGTTGAACAACTGCTCTCCACGCACCATTCGCAATTCGTAGCATTAGAACCATAATCCAGAAGCATCATCGGTTCTGTCTCCTTCGTATCATCTAGAGGCCAATCTTGTTCGAAGGGGAACTCGCTGCGCCGGCGGATACCGCAGGCGTTGGCAGAGGGTGGGCAGTTCCTTTGCCGGGAAGAGCAAGAGGGGACACCCTGTTTGCCGTGGCACCAATTCAACTACAGAAGAATTGGAGCAACTGTTATGCCACTATCTGCGGCTCCGGGCCATCAGGTCGAAAGGAGAGACTTAACTATCGCAGAACAAAAGAGTTAGATGGCCCCCGGAAAAATCGTATTACTTTCCTCGCTCATGCTCCAAGGAACACGGATGTTTCCATTTGGAAACACGGTACTTAACGCACGTTGCCTTTTGTTAACAATACCGTTCCCAAAGAATGGTGGATTAATCCCGCTTGGTCCACTAGCACGAAAAAAGCCTTGGCCATTTTTCGTTTTTGTCTGCAGCCATTTAGCCGCGCCATGTCCGGCAGACGACAATCCAGGTACAGTGCGGAAATCCCTTCGCGGCGCAAGAATCGCTGAAATAGGCGTCCTCCTTCTGAGCGGCTGCCCGCTCACCCCCCTGGCTGAATTTTTTTGTTATCCTCCGTAGCTTGCCCGACCTAATCGGCTATCCTGAAAGGTAGACAGCAATCCCGTCTGGGTCTCCGGAAGTCGGCCTTGCCGCGACCGGGGACCGCGACTGCATCAAGAGGAGCTTTCCATGTCGCGCGATTCGGTAGCCGCCGATTTTCCCTTTCGCAGCGCTCTGCGGACTTTCCGCCGCCCCTGGCCGATCCTGGGGGTCGGATTGGCCTGTACAGTCATTGGGCTGGCGTTGTCACAGACGACGCTGGTGCCGTTGCGGTTGTTGTTTTTGGGAGCAGGAATTCTCCTGGCCGGCATCGCAGTAGCACGGCGTTTGCAGACAGCCAGCTGGGAGCTGGAGGAACGCGTGGAGTCGGCTGGTGTGTTAGGAACCTCCTTTTTCGTGGTGCTGCTCGCCTATCTGAGTACGGATGCGCAATGGGATTCCGCTCTCCTCTTTTTGCAGGCGCTCCTGATCGTCAGCCTGGCAGGATCATTTATTGTGCTGCTGCCGCGAATGGGACGACGCATTGCTGCCGTGGCGTTCGTCCTGTTCCATTTTTGCGGCATTCTCTCTGCCGTTACTTCTGTGCCACCGCCGCGCAGTGATGCTCCACCTTGGATCTCCACGTTCCTTTGGAGCTATTTTTATCGCCATTATCTATTTTTCACTTACTTTACCAACGCTTATCACTTCTATTCGCCCGATCCGGGACCGGCGACCCTGGTGTGGTTCCACATCGAGTACGAGGACGGCAGTGTCCGCTGGAAAAAAATCCCCAATCGCGACGAAAGCCCGGTCGGCCTGTACCATCAGCGCATGTTGGCGGCAGCGGAAAGCACCATGAATAATATGAATGGCCCGCCGCTGATCAATCAAGAACAGATCCGAACTTATGAGCAGAAACTCAAGCGCCCCTATGAGTTGCTGCCCGGCATCCCTCATGATACGTGGGACGAGATCGTGAGGCGGCGGCGAGCCGCTGCCGAACTCTTCAAATTCGTCGATCCCCAGGATGGCCGGCCTGCGCCGCTCTATCCCGTGTTTGAATTGCCGGGCCAGTCCAGCGAATATGCCGAACCCCTGGAGTTTTCACGGCGGCTGATCGCCTCCTTTGCCCGCCACGTCGCCCATAGCGAACCCAGGCCGGTCAAGACCGTGCGCGTCTACCGTGTCGTCCACACGCTGATGACGCCGCGCGAATTGTATGAAGGCAAGGATCCCCTGGAGCCAACCCGCTTTGTGCCTTTTTACATGGGCAAGTACGATCCCGATGGCAAGCTGCTCGATCCGCAGGAACCGTTCCTGTACTGGCATGTGCCGATCATCCGCGTGTCCAGGCGTTATCCGGAACCGGGCACGTACGTACCGCCGGAGCAAGGGGGGCCGATGCTGATCCCACGCTGGGAGCCAACCGCGGATGATCCTGGAAAGATCATCAATTTCGTTGAGATCCACGCGACGCAGAGCGACCGATTTCAGCCGGAGACTCTGAAAAAGAAGTGAGCCTTCCCTACCAGCTCGCCGTGCCAGCAAAGGTATTTCTTGCCAGCACGGCGGGCTGCTATTGAAACAGGTACGACCACCATGAAAACAACAACTGACGAACACCCGTTGACGTTCGCCGCTCGTGCTGTCGAACGCTTTTTCTTTCAGCCGTCCGATCCGACGACATTGGGACTGATGCGCATCGCCGCCGGCATCCTCGTCCTCTACGTCCACCTGGTCTATTGCATTGGGCTGACCGATTATTTCGGCCCCTATGCCTGGATCGACAACGACGTGACGAAGTTCGTACGTGAAGGTATTGAGACTTATGCTCCCTCTTCCAATTGGAAGGATCTCTGGTGGGAGTCTGATGCTCCAGTCTTCAAGGGGCAAACGATGTGGTCTATCTATTACCACGTCGAAGATCCGAAATGGGTATGGATAATTCATAGCAGCATCCTGCTGGTTATGCTCTTGTTCACGCTCGGCTTGTGGACGCGTGTCACCAGTGTGCTGACGTGGATCGGCTCATTGATGTATATTCATCGCCTGATGCAGCCGGGCATGTTGTTCGGCATGGACACGATGACGAACCTCGGCCTATTTTATCTGATGATCGCTCCGTGCGGAGCGGCATTGTCGCTAGATCGCTGGTGGCAAGTGCGCCGCGAGCGCCGGCGCTTGGGGGCCAAATACGTGCCACAGCCGCCGCAGCCGATGGTATCGGCTACCTTCGCCACGCGGCTGCTCCAGATTAATTACTGCATCATCTACTTCGCGGCCGGCACCTCGAAGTTGATGGGTGCCTCCTGGTGGAACGGCACTGCGCCTAACGGCTTCCTGCTCAATTACTCGTTTGCTCCTTTTGACGTGCCGAAATACGTCGAGTTTTTGCAATGGCTCGTCAAGCATCGCTGGCTGTGGGAGCTGTTCTGCACCATCGGCGTGGTTGGCACACTCTGTTTGGAATTGGGCTTTCCCTTCCTGGTTTGGAACCGTTACACGCGCTGGGTCATGGTATCCGGCTCGATCCTGTTTCATACCTTGATTGCCCTGCTTATGGGCCTGGTGACGTTCAGTCTGATGATGATGGTGCTCGTGATGGCGTTTGTGCCGCCAGAGGCGGTGCGGCAGATGGTGCAGTCGTGGGAAGTGCGGCTGCGCCAGCTGCTGTCGCGGCAGGCCGGTAGCAAGGTGGAGCCGCAAGTGGCGTTATCACGGTAAACCTTGGCAAGCGGGGCATTTACATGCCTCGCTCGCCAAGGTTTACCTCAAGCGTACCGCCGCGCTTGTCGATAAAAAGAGGATAGGGTGCCCCTCTCGATTTTGGCGAGTGGGGTTGCGCAATCCCCGAGGAAGTTTTTTCCACTCTCTTCCCCTTGTGGGGGAGGGCTGGGGTGGGAGGAAGGCGTCCGCAGGCGAAACACTTCCCCCTACCCTGACCCTCCCCCACAAGGGGGAAGGGAAAAGCCCCCTGGCATGTAAGCCCTCCTACACGCCCAAATCGAGAGGGACACTTAGAGGATAGACTGGTATTGCGGCTTTGGGGCTTATCGAGTATGAGGCGGCGGATTGACTCTATGGAAATCCGATGATTCGAGTTCGCGGCAAAGCGGTCTGGGTCTTGCTGTTGGCGTGTGGCCTGTCTGCTGCCGCACCCATGAGGTTATTTGCGCAGACAGGCGACAACATCCGCACCTACTACGTTCCGGCCCGTTCCTTCAACATCCCTTTCGGCCTCAATGAAAGCGACCCACGCATCGAAGTGTTGTTGAGTGTTTCCACGGATGGACGGCAATATCGTCCTGCCGGTACGGCCCGGCCTAACGAGCGGCGTTTCTATTTCTCGGCGCCGGCGGATGGCTGGTACTACTTTATCGTGCAAACCCGCGATGCCAGCGGCGTAGTGACGCCCGATCTCCGCAGCACACCGCCGAGCATCCGCGTCTGCGTCGATACGCAGAATCCGGTCATCGAAGAATTGGCCGCCGACGCTTCTGCGGACAATTCCTTGCCCACCATCCGCTGGAAGATCACAGAAGCAAACCTCAAGGAAATTTGGGCTGATTATCGTTCGACCAGCGGCGGCGAATGGGTACCGCTGTTTCTGCCGGTGAAGGAAGAGGGAAAACACACCTGGAAACCCTCCTGGGGCGGCGAATTGGAAGTGCGGATGCAAGCGTTGGACCAGGCCGGCCATCGCTCCGAGGTTCGGATGCTGCGCCTGCGCGCTGCCGACAATGTGGCGCGGATGCCGCCGCCGCCGGAGCCGGCTGGTCCCGGCAAGATCATGTACGTCAACAGCAAGACCTTCCAGCTCAGTTACACCCTTGACGATCAGACCATCGGTCCCTCGCAGGTAGCGAGCGTGGACATCTGGAAGCTGCATCCGGGACAGGGTTGGCAGAAATGCTCGGAAAAAGGCACATCCAGAGGTCCGGCTACCGTCCGTGTGGACACGGCAGGACGCTGGGGATTTCGTCTGATTCCTCGCAGCGGCGCCGGCCTGGCCGACCGCGATCCGCAGCCGGGCGACGCTCCGGACATCTGGGTCGAGGTGGACGATAAGCCGCCGCTTGTCCGGGTCACCAACGTTACCGTCACGCAGGAAGCGGATGGCGGCTATTTGACCGTCTATTGGAAGGCTGACGATGCTTTTCTTCGCTCCATGCCTATCACCATCTTTCTGGCATCTCCGCAAGGCAAGGATTGGTTCCCCGTAGCCAAAGACTTGCCCAATACCGGCAGTTGGAGACAACGGACCGACGATTTGAAACTCGGCGACCGCTACGAATTCGCGCTCAAGGTGACGGCCATCGATGAAGCCGGCAACATCGGCGAAAATCAATGGGGCGACACAGTTAAAGTGGATCTCAAGGTTCCGCGCATTAAGCACATCGAAGTGAGACCGGGCGGCGGCCAGCCCTCATATGGCACCACAGGGACGGCACCTTTCGGAAGTTATCCGCTGGAAAGCCAACCTGCCTCCAAACAGACGCCCTCGCCGCTCAATGGCAGCGGCCAGGATTTTCATGAACTAAAGCGCTAACGAACGAGAAGCGTAAGCGACGGCAGACCGTCCGTTGCTTACGCTTCCTGCTCATTGGGAACAACCAATCTTGATTCGTCGGCACAGGATGATAGCCTGAAGGCAGCAGGATTTTTCTGTCCTTGTAAATGGCGATCATCATGACGGACGAAGCGAAACAGAACCAATCGTTTCACATCGAACGGCACGGCGACATTGCCATCATTACGCCGTCGCCGGAAGTGGAGAGAATGCCGGAAAACCTGATGGAACAAGCGGCCCTGATAGTGCTGGCACCGTTACGTTCCGACCCGCCTGCCGGTCTCATCTTCGACCTCAGCCGTGTCGATTACGTCGGCTCGGTGTTCCTGTCGTTCCTGTTGCGCTGCCACAAGCGTGTCAAGGAACATGGCAGCGAAGTGGTGGTTGCCGGCGCTTCACCGCGAGCCCGCGAGCTATTGCACATGACTGCCCTCGACACGCTGTGGGCCTTGTACGACAGCCGCGCCGAGGCATTGGCCGCCTTGGCTGGTGATTGAACGAACGAGCCGGAAGTGTAAGCGACGGACCGTCGTGTTGTCGCTTACACTTCCGGCTCGTTAGGCGCTGTGATAATCCTCTCCCCAAATCGAGTTATTTTCCCATGCATAATCCTTCTTCCGGTCCTGGCCGGCCTTCGTTTTCTAGCGTATTTCAGCAGGTTCACGATGATGCGGCGACCGATGATCGCCGACTTATTGGCGTCGAGCAGTTGGCCCAGCAAATCCGCGAGACCGCCGACAAGCTCCTCCGCGATGGCGCTACCCGCGGCGACATCAAGCTGCTCAGCACCGCCTTGAAAGAGCTGCGTTATTCCTTCAAAGTGTTCACGCCCTATCGTCATCTGCGTAAGGTGACGATCTTTGGCTCGGCGCGTCTGCCGGAGAGCCATCCGGCCTATGCCTCCGCAGTGGAATTCAGCCGCCGCATTGCTGAGGAAGGTTGGATGGTCATCACGGGCGCCGCCAGCGGCATTATGGAGGCCGGACATGTCGGCGCCGGACGCGAAAAAAGCATCGGCGTCAACATCTTGCTGCCCTTCGAGCAAGAAGCCAATCCGATTATCCGCGGTGATTTGAAGTTGATGCACTTGAAGTACTTTTTCACCCGCAAGCTCCTGTTCGTCAAAGAGTCCGACGCTGTCGCCCTGTTTCCCGGCGGCTTCGGCACGCAAGACGAGTGTTTCGAGGTCTTGACGCTGGTGCAGACCGGCAAAGCACAGATGTTTCCCATCGTCATGATCGACGAACCGGGCGGCGATTATTGGCTGCGTTGGCGCGAGTACATCACCGATGAGCTATTGAACCGCGAATTGATCTCGCCGGCCGATATGTCGCTTTTCAAAGTCACCAATTCGGTGGACGAGGCCGTCGCCGAAGTGCTGCAATTTTATCGCGTCTATCACAGCATGCGCTATGTCCACGGCGATTTGCTGCTGCGTCTCCAGCACCGGCTCTCCGAGACAATGATGCAGCGGCTCCGCGACGAGTTCGCCGATATCGTCGTCGCTGGCACCTTCGAGCAAACCGAGGCGCTGCCAGAGGAAGCGAACGACGCACATATCGCCACCTTGCCGCGGCTGCGCTTTCGTTTCGATCGTCGTAACCTCGGCCGATTGCGACAGATGATCGATGTGATCAATCAGGCGGGCGGCTGATTGCTGTGGTTCACGACTCCTATACTTGCAATCCCACGGCGCGCATCAGAGCCAGGGCGTTGCTGTGGCGGACAACGCCAGGTTGTAAACGATAATCGAACTTCATTTCGCCGTTCTCAAAGTGATCGGCAAAGTGGACGTTGGCGGCGCGAGGGCCGAGATGCTCGGCGATGTGTGTCAGCGACAGATCGTGCGTCGTCACCAGGCCAAGCGCTCCTGCATCGACCAGGCCGCGGACGATGGCCTCGGCACCGATACGGCGATCGTGTGAATTGGTACCGGCAAAAATCTCATCGAGCAAGAACAACAACGGCAAGGGACCGCGCGTCAAATCAACGATTTGGCGCACGCGCAGGATTTCGGCATAGAAACGCGAACGGCCCTGCTGGAGCGAGTCTTGAATGCGCAAGGTAGCACCAATGGCCAGAGGTGAGAGGCGCAAGCGGCGGGCGCGCACCGGTGCTCCGGCCAAGGCCAGCACTGCATTGATACCGACCGTACGCAGAAACGTGCTCTTACCAGACATATTCGATCCACTAATAATCAATACACGCAAACCGTTCGTCAAGCGCAGGTCATTACGGACGCAGCGCGAGGTCGGCAGTAACGGATGTCCCAATTGCTCGCCATCGTAGCAAGGAGGGCCATCGGCGACGATCTCCGGGAAGGGATCATCGGGGTTCTCGTAAGCATAGGCGGCCAGGGCGCACAGTGCCTCGAATTGGCCGACCACATCGAGCCAGCGAGCAACGGCAGGTCCGGCGATGCGGCGCCAGTTCTCGATGGCATGGGCCATCTGTGTGCCCCACATCAGCAGATATGCTAACGGCATGAACAATTGATTGCGTCGCGAATGAAGCAGATCGAGTAGGTTGCCCAGCTGAGCGATGCGTCCTGAAGGTGGAACATGCCGGGCGCCGTGCCGGGGAGCCGCTGTATCAAGGGCAGCGCGCAAATCACACAGACGCGGGGCCGTGAACGTGGCTTGTTCCAGCCGCGCCAGCACGTTCGCGAGCAGAGCCAGGTCTCGGCCGCGACGCTCAACGGCGGCAAGGACGCGCTGGACGCGACCATAAAACCAACCGGCCAAGCACAACTGCACCAGGAGTAGAAAAGCAAATGGCAGCGAACGCCCTTCCAGAAAGAAGCGGCCCAAGGGCGTACTCGCGTCGAGCAAGCCAAACAGCGCCAAGAGCCAGCCGGCCAGCGCCGTCGTGGTCAGTGTCCCCAAGAGCAGTGCCGCCCAGCGCGGCCAACGCGCCGTCAATAGCGGCGGCTCGGCCCCCCAGTGGGCCAAGGCCTTGAAATCGACACCGGCCGGCACATCGCCACCCAGCAGGGCCAAATCTTCACGCAGATCAAGAAGGGGCCGCAACTCGGCGACGGCAACCTGCCGCGCTCGAATTTCCTCCGGGGGCGCAGCGTGCAACAGCCAAGAAGCCAGCGTATCCTCGCCCGTGCGCGTACGGGCCGTGCAAAGCAGCTCAAACAACGAACCGACACCGAAGAGGTCGAGATCGCTGGCATACGGGTGCATCTCGTCCTGAAAGCGGGCACCGCTTTGGCCACGCCCTTTCCAGTCATCACGCAGACGGGCCAGGCCATTTTCATAGAAGGCGACAGCTCGCAACGAGCGGTGCCAAGCGCGCGTAACCCGTTCGTGATAAAAGAGAAGGACCGAATACAACGAGAGGGGCAGCAACAGCCACCAGGCCGAAAGCCAGTGAGCACCGAAAGCGAGCAGCAAAACAAGCAGGCCGCTCAGTCCCACAAGTAAGCGGGAAGAGCCAAGCAGGCGTTCCTGACGGGCCAGCTGCATAGTACGGTGGCGGCGTTCTTCCAGACGCTGCACATATTCCTTCGCTGGCGGCAAGGAGGTAACTTCGGACGATTGCGGCATCGTGGGTTCCCCATCCCTTGACGATGAATCCATTCGGACACCATACCGCAAAAGAACAGCGACGGCAGCGCCTGGAGGATAGAGAATAGAGGATAGAAGATGGCGAAAAAAATGTGTTTTGTTCTGTCTTCTATACCTCTATCCTCTAGCCTCTATCACTTCCGTCAGAAACGCGCGGGTCGCTTCGTGACGAGGCTGACCGAAGATTTGCTCCGGCGGGCCAGACTCGGCAATGCGGCCCTCGTGCATGACGTGAACCATGTGGGCCACGCGTCGAGCGAAACTCATGGCGTGCGTGACCACGATCATCGTCTGCCCCTCTCTGGCCAAATCCGTAATGACGCATAACACCTCGCCGGCCATGCGGGGATCGAGAGCACTGGTTGGCTCATCGAAAAGGATTGCTTCCGGCTTCATGGCCAGTGCCCGAGCGATGGCGACGCGCTGCTGTTGCCCGCCAGATAGTTGCTCCGGCCAGGCATCGACCTTGTCGGCCAAGCCCACACGCTCGAGCAGACGACGAGCCGTCGCCTCCGCCTCATCGCGCGGCCGCCCCAATGTCCATAACGGCCCAGCCATCACATTGGCCAACACACGCAGGTGCGGGAATAGGTGAAATTGCTGAAATACCATGCCGACACGCCGCCGCAGGTGCCGCAAAGCATCCTCACCTCCCGCAGAACCGTTCGACCGTAGCACGATGTCCTCAACGCGCACTTCGCCCTGCTCGAATGTTTCCAATCCATTAAGACAGCGCAACAGCGTGCTTTTGCCACCGCCAGAAGGCCCAATGAGCACCGCCACCTCGCCGCGGCGCACTGTCAGCGATACACCATCAAGGACGCGCAGAGAAGCATGATTCTTTACCAGGTCGCGTACTTCGATCATGGTCAGGGCCCTGATTTACTCCTTCACTGGTACTAATTTAACTGATTTAAGATCAATCAATGGGTGGAAAATCCGTCCTGCCGAGCGAAACGTCACTTGTTGCCGTCCTGCCGCCAACACGATCTCGCCGACCTTGGCCTGCCGGTAATTATCCCAACTGCCGGTTGATTTTACTGTGCCCATCATTTGATTGACGCTGGCTTGCAGTAGAAACTTCTTACCCGCCATGTCCGGAGGACAGGCCCAGTCCAGCCATACGGCATAGCGGCCGGGCTGGGCCACTTCGATCGTCCAGACGGCGCGATCGTCCGCATTGGTCCAGTAGCCGAGGTTGCCGTACTGTTTTTCCAGCACGATCGTGGGGCCGTAAATCTCACAGTTGGCTGCGGTGAGAAGTAACGAGCCGTCCTCGGCAGGACGCACCAACTCTGGCTTATTGCCCTCAAAAAGCTTACGTTGCGGCTGGGGCCCTTGCGAGCGAATGTGGGCGATCAGGTCGGCCATGTCTTGCGGTGCGATCTCTTTTTCTAGTCCTTCCGGCATTGCTGATTTGCCCGTGCTGGTCAGCTCCTCGAGATCGCTACGCAGGATGACGTTCTGCTTACCGTCGGAGCTGACAAGCGTGATGCTGTTGCCAGTTTCGGCAGCAAGGACACCGGTGAAAGTGAGTCCGCCTTTGGTGAGAGCCGTGTAGCCGATGTAACGCGCCTCTACTGCCCTATTGGGATCGAGAATGGCGATCAAGAGTGCCGGCGGCGATTTGTCGCCCAGTGAAGCCAGGTCCGGTCCGACGGCGTTGCCGACACCTCCCAGCTGATGACAAATGGAGCAATTCTTGCGGAAAACTTCGGCCCCGCGCTTGGCGTCGCCGCTCAAAGTCAGCACCGACTGATAAGCGTCGATCACCTTTTGCCGATCCGTATTAAGGGTGTCGGCGAAGAGCTTTGTCGCCCGGCGACGCACCTCGGCGGAGCGATGCTCTAAGAGCCGCTGCCGCAGAACCGCATCGATCTCGGATGGCGCGATGCTCTTGCTTTCCATTGCGTCCAGGACTGCGAACAGCCACTTGTCACGGCTAAAGAGGACGCCGAGCACTTGTCGGCGCAGGGACGGAACAAACGCTTTCCAGCCCCGCAGCAGCAACTCCGGCACACGCGGCGAATGCAGCCGGCCCAGCGCGGCCACGGCGGCGGCTTGCAGCTCTTCTGCTGTCTGTGGCACCAGCAGTCCCGCCAGCACGGTCATATCTTCTTGCTGACGATCCAAGCCTCGCCCCAAGAGACGGATAGCTCGCAGTTTGTCATCCTGCGCCGCTCGTTCATCAGCCAGCACCGCCCGTGCCGCCGTGAACAAGCCAGACACGTACTCCAGTGCTGCTTGCAATTCCTTCCCTCCCTCCTTTTGCAGATGTATCAGCGGTGTATTTCGCTCATCCAGCGCATCGAGAAGCCCGGCCAGGGTAGTGAATTGCCAGGGTGCATAGCGGTCTTTCTCCGGTGTGCCGATAGTTTTTAATAGCGTGGCCAGTGCCTTGGTATCGCCCAGGGCATTCGCCAAACGCAGCAATTTCTCTAATAGAGACACGTTAGGTATTTTATCGCTACTCTTCATCACCGTCAGCAGCACGTGGTCGAGATTTTGGCGGTTCACCGAACTCATCACCGCCGCCGTCAAATAGCGATCGCCGGCATCGCGCAACGCCAGCTGCCCCAACGCTTCGCCGGCCCGCGCATCATCCCATTCACCGAGTGTGTAGGCTAGCTGCATACGAACGTGAGGATCAGCATCGTGGACACGCTTCAAGAGCGTCTCACCCAATTCCGGCGCTTTGGCCAGTCGTCCCTCACATAGCCGTACCGCATGACGGCGAACGCCGGGATGAGGATCGTTCAATGCACGTCGCAAGAGTGCCGGCTTCAGGGCATCGAGTCCATCGAGTGTGCAAAGAGCGTGCAACCGACCGAGTGGCCGCTGACAATCGGTTGTCATTTTCTCCAAGAGCGGCACAGCAGCAGTGTCCTTACGCCACAAGAGCATCTGTTGCGCCGTGTCGCGCTGCCAGCCATTGGGGCTGTCGAGAGCAGCGACCAATCCTGCTGTATCGAGACGATCCAGGCGCGGGATGCGGCGAGGCTTGGCACCAACCGGATAGATGCGATAGATGCGTCCCTTGTCCGAACCGGCGCGCAGATCGAGGCGCTTCTGCCAATCTGTCGGAATCCACTCCGGGTGCTCGATGACGGCGCGATACATGTCGGCTACCCAGAGGGCTCCATCCGGGCCCGTCTGAATCGATGTAGGGCGAAACCAATTATCGCTGGACGCCAGGAACTCGCAATCCTGCTCATCCGGAGCGCGGCGGCTGGTGAAGGTGACCCCCTTAACACTCAGGTTCTCACGGTGAATCAAATTGTGGACCGGCTCGCTGACGAAGGTACTGCTGGAAAACGCCGGGCCAAACAGCTCATCGCGATAGATGATGGCACTGCACGCAGAGGTGAAATGATTGGCAGCATGCGGGTCGTTGAAACGCGGCAACGTACGGCTAATGGGAAATACAGGGGACGCGCCTGGCGTTATCGACACCGACACACGCGCCTCCGGAGCAGCAAGGTGTGGATTGCGGCGAATGTAATGATCGGCGAGGACATAGTGATATAGCGGATTGCTGTTATTGCAACCGAACCAGTCGCCCCAGTCGTTGCGGCTGCGGCCGTACTGGGTCAATCCCGTCTGGGCATCGAGCGTCCCCTCATCGGGTCGGATGCGCAGGTCGCGGCCGCTCGATTCCAGGATGGTGCCGGTCTTGATCGAGCGGATACGTCCGCCGCTGTCGCCATTGGCGCAATAAATCCAATTATCGAGACCCCAAATGAGGCTATTGACACGATGCTGCGGATTGCCCTGAGCGAATCCGGTGTACAGCGGCACACGCCAATCGGCCTTGCCGCTGCCTTTGGTATCCTCGGCGTAGAAAATCTCCGGTGCGCACGTCACCAATACACCCTTGCGCCACGGCAGCACGCTAGTCGGATAACTCAGGCCGTCGATAAAGATTGTGGCCTTATCGTAGCGGCCGTCGCCGTCGGTATCTTCGAGATACTTGATGCGCCCACCCGGTTTGCCCTTGTTGTCCAGACCCAGCGGATAATCGCCCATTTCGACAACCCAGAACTTACCGTCTGGCCCCCAGGCGAAGGCAATCGGACTTTGCACCAATGGCTCCGCTGCCGCCAGTTCGACCTGAAATCCCGGCCGCGTGCGGATCGAACGCAGCGACGCTTGCGGCGATTTTGCTTGCGGCGTCACGTTGGCCAGCAAGTTGTTGAAGGAGCGACGATCGACATGATCCGGCAGGGTAGGAGTACGCTCATTACTCCACCAGACATGCCGTGAATGGAACCAGACACCGTTAGCCGTGCCGTTGCGCGCAATGGGTGGCAGTTCACCCGTATCGCCGTGCTTGCCAGACAACACGCACCGCGACCAGCCATCCTGCATCGACGAAAATAAATAAAGACAAAAGAGTTCTCCATTTGAGAAAATAATATCATCCTGGCCATCTTCGTCGATATCCACGAAACGCAGACCGTTGTCCTGGCCTGCCGCGTTAACGATGGCGGTACCTGCCGGCAGCGTGAAAGGTAATTTCTTCCAACCGTTCTCTGCCCAGCGAAAGATTGCCTGTTCTCGATTGTTACTGACAATCCATTCACAGCGGCCATCACTGTCTACATCGCGCAGCCGAACGCCGCGGTCCCGGCCGTTTTCACTGGTGAGAATTGGGCGTCCCGCCAACTCCAAGCCGGCGAACAGCGTTTTCTCTTCAATCCATTTGCCATCCGTAAAATGCCATGCGCCAGCGATCGCTTCATTCCGCACCCACACCGACGCATTTCCATCCGAGTGCACCACGCCAAAACGCGCCCCGGTATTTACCAGCGACAAGGGAAAACTGCTGATGATCCATGTTCGTGTCTTCGGCGACCAGCGCCGCGTCTGTTGCAATTTCTCATTGCCGATAACCACATCGAGATAGCCATCGTTGTCAAGATCGAGCAAGCGTACGCCATTATCGCTGCCATCGTCAGCGCGGAGCGCTTGACCACCTAGCAGATGCTTGTTTAAACGTTCCTGTGCTTCGCGGAATGTCAAAAATTTCACCTTTTTTCCATATTTCGCATCGACATAGTCGATGAAATCAACGACTTGCTCATTGCGAATCCAGTTGTGCGGATGAAAAACCAGGCAGAAGACGCCGCGCTTGATAACGATGGCATCAAGGGCCGCTTTCCAATCGCGGACGGTGACAGGATTGTTCGGCTGATGCCGATGCTGCGCCACCCAATCGCTGGGCATGACACAGGGAAACTCCCAGCACAGCCGGCCCAGGACATAGGGATAAGGATAATTTTCGATGGTATTAACGAAGGTACGGTCCTTGGGCAGATATTTGCGGAAACGGTCCTGCCCATCTTTGTCAATGACCAGCTCACGCGGCAGTTCCGGATCATTCGATGTCAGGACGTTGAACACAGAGGAATCGATGGTGAGGAAATTCCCCTTGGCTGTTATGCGATTGAATATCTCGGCGTAAAAGCGTGGGCTAGGCGTGTTGAGCGAATCACAGCAGGGCATCCGAAACGCGACAGGCCGGCTGTTCGGGATCTCACTCATCAAATCGACGCAGCGCTCGTAGGTAGACCGCGCCTTGGCGAAATCGCCGCCCCGGAAAAATGGGCAGGGATGATCGATCGTATGCGTCTCCAGACTGAGTCCTTCTTTGAGCCAAGTCTGCAAACGAGCATGGCGCGGATCGACCTGATTGGTCATAATGCTGACAGGCGCTCGACCATCAAGACGTTTGAGACGCTGCAAAATAGGCCGCAGGAACTTCTCGTATTTTTCCGGGTCGCGCATGTCATCAATGGCGAGAACGACCACCGCTTCCACACCGTCTTCACCGACCCATTGCGGCGTGATAAGGCGCGGAAACGTACGTGAGACATAATAGGGATCGCTTTCGTCGAGATATGTCAGCCGATTGCCGTCCGCGGCATGAAGGGTTAGAGCCACAAGAAATCCCCATCCTATCGAGAGCACCCATCGATGCGCATCCATATGTACACCTCGCGGAGTAGAGGAAAAGAGATTTATTCTGCGGTCGAACGGCCGTTATTTTATGGACCCAGTCTGTTCCTGTGCAGTAGCTAACGAAGGCGAAGTAGCGGCGATAGAACGGGAGTAAGCAGACAGCAACCCTATGCAACAGGGCAATATAATTCTCGGCCTTCTTGCACCAGCGGATCAGGATGTCGCGGAAACAGTTCATTCAACTGTGCGTCAGCGACGAACCGCCGCCAGAATAACATAACGTCTTGCCGTCGATGGGAAAACCCAGAGCAGCATTGATCTCGTGTAGCCAACCCAACAGAATGTTTTGCAAGATCTGAGGCTGGAGACGCTCGAAGGTGTCATGCGACGGGATGTCATGGGGTAGTTCCAGGAAGTGTTGCCATCAGTCCAAATGCTTATCTCCGAGGGTTTCGATCGATCCCTTGACGAAATCAAGAGAGTGGATAAGATGGAAGCGATTTTAATGCGTTGGTCCTGGTTATCATGCCCCATCGGTTACTACTTCAACGAATCCTGGCTGTCTCGCACAATTGTATGCGCTCGAATAGGGCCAATGCACAGGATCATCGCTATAGCTACGCTTCACCGTAAGGCATCTGCCGATATTTTCCGGGGCACGTGGGACGAGACAAGCTCCTTGGAGACCATCGAATAAGCGTTGGAGTTCTTGAAAGCTTGGCTGCTTGATCGGAAAGAAGGAGATGATAGGCCCTATCGATCTGTAAGGAGCTATAGCATCTGGCGGAAGAGGAGGATGCGATGCGATATAAGGACTTCTCTACCCCACGACAGGCCTGCTATCGCTTCGGTTTCACGCTGATCGAGTTGCTGGTGGTGATAGCGATAATCGCGGTGCTGATCGGCCTTCTGCTGCCTGCGGTACAGAAAGTACGAGAAGCGGCGAGCCGGGCCAATTGTCAGAACAACCTCCACCAGATCGGTCTGGCGCTGCACAACTACCACGACAGCCAAGGTTCCTTTCCTTCTGGCTATCTCTGTTCGCAGCCCCAAGCCAATCCGGATTACACCTCGCCGGGCTGGGGCTGGGCTGCTTTGCTCTTGCCCTATATCGAACAAGGCAATCTCGCCCGGCAGATCAACTTCGCTTTGCCGATCGAAGATCCCAGCAACTTCGCCGCTCGCACCATGATCCTCAAACTGTATGTCTGCTCCTCCGATCGCTCTACCGGCGTCTTCACTATTTACGACAAGAGCAATACTTCATTGGCGCAGGCGGCCACAAACAGTTACGCCGCCTGCCACGGTGTAGGCGTCGATCTGGACGAAGAGTTGGATGATTTCAACGGTATGTTCTCCCGCAACAGTCACATTCGCATTGCCGACGTGACAGACGGCACGAGCAACACCATTGCCATCGGTGAGCGGGGAGCTTTCTTCACGCAAGCGGCCTGGGCTGGCGCGGTGAGCTTCGGCACCACCCGTATCACACCGGGCGCCCCCGTGAATAACCTCAATGCCATCGAGGACGCTCCGACGCAAGCGCTCGCTCATATCGACGTGGAAACGATCAATGATTCCCGAGGTGATGAAGAAGATTTTTTCACGCCGCACACCGGCGTCGCCATGTTTCTCTTCGCAGATGGCTCGGTTCGTTCGCTCAACATCTCGCTCCCTCTTTCGATCCTCCAGGCCATCGCCACGCGAGATGGAGGCGAAGCCATGAATGCCGGCGACTTTTGAGGATCTGGTTGTCATGCGCAGGGCGTCAAACCCTCGAAAGATGGATTGCCGAGAATGGCCTGCGGCAGTCGTGCTGGCATTCCTGCTGACCGGCTGCAACGCGCCGAAACAGCCGGTCTACCAAGACAACCAAGGCTTCCGCTTCGTGCCGCCGCCGGGTTGGGTGGAACGTGCCCGGGACGATGCCCTGCCTGCCAGAGCAGGTCGTCGACAACAGAACTTGCCCTTGCCGCCGCTCGGCGTTGCGGGCCATCCGCCCGAACGCTTTCTGGTGCGCTACGATCGCCTCTCTACGGGCCAACATGCCTGGCTGCGTGTGACGGTCGCCGAATTGCCCTCTTCCATGCCCCTCAAGACGTGCCTGTCCACGCGCCTGCCGATGCGCGGCTGGAAACGAGAATCCGAAGAGGAAAACCTGGAAGTAAGCGGCTTGCCCGCCGCGCGCATCGCCTTTGTGGGCCGCTGGTACGACCAGGCTTATCTTTGTGAAACGTTCGCCGTGCGCAAAGGAGAGAAAACTTATCTCTTTTCTGCTGCTTTCCCCGCTTCCGACAGCACGGCCCGCGAACAGGTGCGACAGGCGATCCTTCAGGCCGGCTGGCAATAAGGAGACCGATGCTCCCGATTTATGATTACTTCCCCTGAATTGAATCCATCACGTCCGCAATCACGTGCTCATCCGTCTTGAACGCCTCGTGACTGAGGGTGGTGCGCGTTGCATGTCCTGCGTCTTGGAGCAAGGCGCTGCGCACCGAGACGATCAGGTCACCGTGCGAAACCTCGACCGGCAAATGCCAACGCTCGACACGCCTTAGTGCCTGGCGCCGCAAGAGCGGCGATTCGATGCGCGGCAGCAGGCGATTCATCATGACCCGTTTGGCGGCGGCAATGCCGACGCCCAGGGCAATCGCTTCCACCGGCCGCAAACATTCGCCGGAAAAAACGTGATAGCGCCTGGCCAGATCGGCGTTGTGTCCCAGGTAACGCAAGAACAAACTATCGGCATGGACATCATAGATGATTTGTCCTTCGCCTTCCGGCAGCATGCGCGCCAGGGCGCCGGGACCGTTCATCTTCAGCTCCGTGCAGAAAGCGGCCACATCGGCGAGGTATTTCAACGCAGTCAGGCTAGTACCTTCGTTGGGTGTGGATAGCAAAATGGCTCGATCGAACGGCTGTTGACGCGCTTCGGCATACCAGCGAAAGACCAGGCCGCCGGCGCTGTGGCAGACGAAGAACGCTTTCTCTGGTGCAGCCACGACGCGACGCATCTCGTTAACGAGGAACTGTCCACAGCGCCCCAGGCTGGCATTGTTGGGATAGCGAAAGACGAGCAGCTTGCGGCGGCCCAATTTACGATCCTCGGCGAAGGCCTGCAAATAATCGTGAAACGTCCGCATACTGCCACGAAAACCATGGACGAAGACGATGGGATGGTCCTCGGCATGGATCGACTGCCGGGCACAGCGCTGGAAGGTATCGCTGTGCGCATTCCATAGAAACAAGCCATATTTACCATCCTTATCATCTACGAATCCATCGCGCTCCATGAAGAGGCGGCGGAGGCGCAGCAGTGCTGGCGGCAGCCCGTCTTCGATCCCCCCTTGTTCGGGGGGAGGCTGAGGAAAGGCGCCGCCATCGGCTCGATGCGCCCCATCGTTGAGCAAACGAGGATCATCAATGAGAGCCAACCAGCGCAGCGCATCCAGAGCGTGATCGAGCGGCAAGCCAGCGTTGCGGCACAGCTGCCAGGCGAACAGGTCTGCCTCGTACATTTGCCGCCGCGTGTACAGGAACTTCATGCGGCCGCCGGCCGCCTCGACACCGGTATGCAATATCTCGCGCAGCTGCGGACGGGTAATGTGCAAATCGATTCCCTTTTGCACCTCCGTCTCCAACTCATACGATTGCCAGCCGTGCCGCGTGTGTTGCAAACCCATATGGCCAAGCTGATGCGCCAGGATGAACGCCAAGGCCGCCTCGCCGCGCTCCTTGTCCGACAGCAAGGCGTCAAGTAACGGACGGCTGAGGTAAATGAAACCGCCACCAAGCGTGAAGGCGTTCGGCGTCGGCTGATCGAGTACGATGAGCTTGTACTCGAACGCCTCCGGCTTGAGATACGACGGCAGTTTTTCCAAGAGTTTCTCGAAGACGCGCTGCGCCGCCGCCGGTGGCTCCCATTTGCGCTCGTGCTCCAGGATCTGCTTGCGGACGGCTTGCGCGTGCTCCGATTCATCTTCGGCATCGAGGGCCAGATGACCCAGCGCCCAGAGCGAGATGTTGCCGGCGACGTTGCGGTGTTGTTGTCGCAGCGTATCGAGGGGATGCTTCTCGGCCAAGCGATCGATGCGAGCACGCAAGGCAGGTGTGAGTTCCTTCAAGCTCGGCGCCGCCGCGGCCAACCCCGGCGAGA
>JAJPHU010000233.1 GCA_021325115.1 Planctomycetota bacterium
GCTATCTGATCACTCTGGACGTGTGGCTGCTGCTAACCGTTCTGTTCGCCAATTTCGCCTCAGCATTGGCGGAGGCACGCGGCAAGGCCCAGGCCGATGCTTTGCGCAAGACACGCCAAGAGACGCCTGCTCATCGGCTGCGTAATCGCAACGACGTTCAGCGCATATTGCACGAGTTGGAAATGCAGTCGACGCTGCAGGGTCCGAACAGCTCGGCACTTCTGGAAGAGACGGTGTCCACGCAACTGAATGAGGGCGATCTGGTAGTCGTACAAGCGGGTGAAGTAATTCCCGGCGACGGCGAGGTCATTGCCGGCGTCGCTTCCGTCGATGAGTCGGCCATCACCGGCGAATCGGCACCGGTCCTCCGCGAGGCCGGCGGCGATCGTTCCGGCGTCACCGGCGGCACGCGTGTGTTGTCCGATCGCATCGTTGTGCAAATCACGGCCCGGCCTGGCAAATCGTTCCTCGACCGCATGATCGCCCTGGTCGAAGGCGCCATCCGTCAACGCACGCCCAACGAGATCGCTCTGTCCCTGGTATTGGCTGCATTTACGCTGATTTTCCTCATTGTCACAGCGGCGCTATGGCCCATGGCCCGCCATACCGAGCTGTACATGTCGGATTATCTCGGCGAGCCGTTGCGCAGCCTGGGCACGGACATCCCCACATTGGTAGCGCTATTGGTGTGCCTCATCCCGACAACTATCGGCGCCCTGTTGGCGGCTATTGGCATTGCCGGCATGGACCGAGCTTTGCGCGCCAACATCATGGCCAAGAGCGGCAAAGCCGTCGAAGTGGCCGGCGACGTGGACACGTTATTGCTTGATAAAACCGGCACGATCACGATGGGCAATCGTCGCGCCACGCGCTTCATCCCTTTGGGTGAGTTCGCGGCCACGGAAGTCGGCCACTTGGCCACTCTGGCCTCGGCAGCCGACCCGACGCCGGAGGGCAAGAGCATTGTCGAGTTATACCGCCGCCTTGCCGATGGAGGCAGCCCGATTGGCGCCCTGGCGGCGGGCGCGCGCTTTGTGGAGTTCACGGCCCAGACGCGTATGAGCGGCATCGATTTGCCGGATGGCCGGGTCATCCGCAAAGGCGCAGCGGACACCGTCATCCACCACGTTCAGCGACAGGGCGGCCGTGTTCCGCCGGGGCTGCAGGAACAGGTGGATAGTGTGGCCGGCCAGGGAGCGACGCCGCTGCTGGTCTGCGAAGGCAGTTATATTGTCGGCCTGGTAGTGCTCGAAGACGTTCTCAAACCGGGTATTCGCGAGCGCTTCGAGCGGTTGCGCCGCATGGGATTGCGCACTGTCATGGTCACAGGTGATAACCCGTTGACAGCGAAGCAGATCGCTACGCAGGCCGGCGTTGATGACTTCATCGCCCAGGCGACGCCGGAGGTCAAGCTGGCCTACATCCGCAAGGAGCAACACGATGGCAAACTGGTGGCCATGATGGGGGACGGCACCAACGACGCCCCGGCCTTGGCCCAGGCCGACGTCGGTGTGGCCATGAACAGCGGTACGCAAGCCGCCAAAGAAGCTGGAAACATGGTCGATCTCGATAGCGATCCAACCAAGCTCATCGAGATCGTTGAGATCGGCAAGCAATTGCTGATGACGCGCGGCGCTTTGACCACTTTTTCTATCGCTAATGACCTTGCCAAATATTTCGCTATCGTGCCGGCACTTTTCGCTTCGACACTGCCCTGGCTCAAGGCTATCGATGTGATGAATTTGTATTCGGCGCAATCGGCCATCTTGTCGGCAGTGATCTTCAACGCCGTCATCATCCCGCTTTTGATTCCCGTTGCCCTCAAAGGCGTCCCCTATCGTCCGATTGGGGCTGACGCACTCCTGCGCCGCAATCTGTTGATCTGGGGTCTGGGCGGCATGATTGTGCCGTTTATCGGCATCAAGGCCATTGACATGGTGGTGGCTCTCTTTCCAGGTATGGGGTGATCCGATGAGCGCACATCTCCGCGCCAACTTATGGCTGCTAAGTCTGACCGTCCTGATCTGCTGCGTGCTGTATCCGCTGGCGTTGTGGGCAATTGGCCAGAGCGTTTTTCCCGATAAAACAGCGGGCAGTTTAATCATCGAGGACGGCAAAGTGATCGGCTCGCGCTTGATCGCTCAGCCGTTCACACGACCGGAGTATTTTTGGCCGCGGCCGTCGGCAGTGTCCTACGATGCCAGCGCGTCCGGCGGATCAAACCTGGCCGCCAACAATCCCAAGCTGCGCGAGCGTGTCGTTCAAACTCTTTCCAAACTCCATTGGCAAAAAGATATTCCCGCTGACTTGGTCATGACTTCCGGTTCCGGGCTGGACCCGCACATCACGTTGGAAAATGCCTATTATCAGCTCGAGCGCGTGGCCGATGCCTGGGCCCAAAAAATCGGGAAGAAGCCGCAGCAGATCCGCACGCGCATCGAGAAAATTTTGCATGAGAAAGCGTCGGCTCCATTGGGTGGGCTGGCCGGTGTGCCGCTTGTCAATGTGCTGGAAGTAAACTTGGCACTACGGGATATCCTGGAGGTCACCAGCGAATGATGGTATCGATGGCAGCAGTAAACAAACCGTGTTTGCCCTCAAAGGGGGCCGATTCAAAATTATAATCGTAACGTATCTCCGGCCGTAGGATCGTGGATGGAGTCAGACGATACCGCAAGCCAGCGGTGACGGTGTTATACAATCCAGCGAAGCCGGTGCGCTGCCCCTGAAAATCATCGAAGTCCTCCCAGCGTCCAATCAAGCGCAATCGAGGACTGATATCGTAAAAGAGATAATGTAGGATCGATCCCCAATTGACGAAGCCGCTGGGATCGGCGATAGGTAGAGCTGCCTGGGGCACATTATATTGATAGCTGTACATGATTTCTAAATTATAACTCAAGACCGAGCTGAATTGGTGCGTATATAGGAAATCGAACACATTTTGATTGTTCCTTCCGAACGGCTCGGTGGCGAGGGCGACCGTGGTCTGCTTGAGTGGTGTGGGGTAGGCTGGGTTGAATTTGCCGCGGCCCAGCGAAGTGGCAAATTGGACGATGTTGCGCCCGCCTGTCTGTGTCCATTTGATCTCGCCGGCAAAGCGCCATTCCTCCGATGGATCGCCGAAATAGACGTCGTTGCCGTTTATCAACCAAAATGCCCCGGTCCACTCCGTGCTGAACGTGATGTAGGCCCCCAGGCCGCACAGGGTGAAGGGGGTGTTCTCGAAGGCATAGGCGCGTGACAAGAGTGGCGTGGTGACACCTTCAATGCTGTCAAAGGTGAAGGGTGCATAAAAGCGGCCCAAACGAAATTCTGTGCCTTTGAAAAAAGTGGGAATATAGAGACTGAGATAGTGTTGCACCGGATCAACGCCATAGAGGTTTTGCGTCCCTGGCACATGATTGTCGAGTTGGCTATTGAACAGGCCGCGCGGCAAAGTCCAGCGATAATCGCTGCCGTTGAGCACATCGATCTCAAAGCCCCAGCTAGGCTCGGTGGTCTCCAACGTGACCACTTTGCGGCTCAGGCGCACCCAGGCTTGCTGGAGCAGATATTCGTTGGCTCGATCGTTAAAAATCATGGGATAGTTGCTGACTCGGTCGCTGCTGGCCGTATAAGCCTGTTCGATCCAGCCGTTGAGATACAACCGATGGTCGTCGAGCAGGGCGCCGAGCCAGGTGCCCTGAGCTTGTTTCATCAGCCACCAGCGTTCGGGTGGCACGGCGGGTGGCCTGGCCGCTGCGGGGATGATCTCCCCTCCAGTCGTTGGTTTCGGCGGCCCCAGCAAGGGCACGGCAAGGACCGCCGGCACAGGTGCAGTAGCGGCTTCCGGTGCTTCCGGCTGATATGTCGCTGCTGGAAACAAGCTGGAACGACCGGAATTTTCCTGGTCAGTTGGTGCAGGAGACGAAAAATCGAACTGGAAGGGCAGGAGCACCGTCGTGAGAAGCAACGCCGGTAACATGCCGCCCCCGTCGGGAAGACGCTGCACGATCTGTGCAGAAGGATTTATCGGCACAAACCGTAGGAGTTATGAAACAAATTGCTCTTGCTCCCTCGCTGCCTTCGGGCGACAATGATTACAAAACCCGCCCGCCCGCTTGGCCAACGAGCCGGAAGCGTTCGTGACGGTTGCGGCGATCCGTTGTTAAGGCTTCCGGCTCGTTGGCCAAGCGGGCGGGTAAGCTCGCATGCGAGTGGGACACGTCCCACTTTTTTTGTTTCTAGCGCGAGAAGATAGACATCGGTTTGGTCTCGGTGAGGAACGACATGAACGGAAAAGAATTACTCAACGGCGTAGAACTGCTGCACCGCGAAAAGAACATCTCGCGCGACATCATTTTCGGCGCCATCGAAAAGGCTGTCCGCCTGGCGATCCACAAATGCTACGAAGATGAAGAAGGCGTCGCCGTCTCCATCGACCGGGCCACCGGCGAGATCCATGCCCAGAAAGGCGAACAGACCCTCTCGCCCGATCAACTGGGCCGCATTGCTGCCCAGTCCGCCAAGCAGGCCATCATTCAGCTTCTCCGCGAGGAAGAGAGCCAAAATGTCTTCAATCAGTATTCCGCTCAGAAAGGCGACCTGGTGCATGGCACCGTGCAGCGCATTGAAGGCGGAGCAGCCACGGTGACGATCGGCAAAGTCGAAGCGCTGTTGCCGCGCAGCGAACAAATTCCCGGCGAATCGCACCACGTCGGCGAACGAGTCAAGGCCGTTATTCTCGATGTCCGCAAGGTCGGCCATCGCGTCAAGATCATCCTGTCGCGCACCCATCCTGATTTCGTGCGGCGACTGTTTGAAACCGAGATTCCGGAAATCGAGGACCAGACCATCTCCATCAAGGCAGTGGCCCGCGAGGCTGGGCATCGTACCAAGGTCGCCGTGTCATCGATCGACATGAAAGTTGATTGCGTCGGTGCCTGCGTCGGGGTGCGCGGCAGCCGCATCAAGAACATTATTGATGAACTGGGCGGCGAACGCATCGACATTGTGCGCTGGAACGATTCGTTACAGGTGCTCATTCCCAACGCTTTGCAGCCGGCTGCCATCGAAGACGTCATGCTCTATCCGCGCTTGGGGCGGGCCATCGTCCTGGTCAAGGAAGACCAGCTATCGCTGGCGATTGGCCGCCGCGGCCAAAATGTCCGCCTGGCCAGCAAGCTAGTCGGCTGGGACATCGAGATCATGACCCATGAAGAGCTGAACACCAGCATTGAGAAAGCCGAGGCCAGCTTCCTGGCGATTCCCGGCGTGACGCCGGAAATGGTCGAAGCCTTCATCGAGGAAGGTTTCTTGTCGTATACGGACCTGACGTTTGTGGAGCCAGCAGAGTTGGCCGAGCTAGGCGGCATCTCGGAGGACCAGGCGGAAGAGATCATCGCCTTTGCCGAGGAAAAAGCCGAGGAGCAGGAAGAAGAAGCCCGTTTGACCAAGGCGGAAGCACCGGCGCCGACAGGGCCCCAGACAGCGGCGGACAAGGTTGCCAAACTGTTTGCTCCGCTGGGCGAGGAGACAGCCGCCACGCCGCCGGCCGAACCGAAGCAGACTTTCGAGAGCCTATTTGGCCCGGCCCAAGAGGCAGCCGAAGCATCGCCGGTCAGTCCGCTTGAGGAAACGGAGCCGGCCCCTGAAGCGATGAGTGAAGCTCCGCCGGTCGCCGAAGTAGAAACACCGCCGAGTGAAGCCACGCCTGAAGCGATCCAGCAACCCGCTCCGGAGTCGGTCTCCCCGCCGGCTAGTGAACAGCCGACTACCACCCCCACGGAATCCGGACCGGCCGAGTAAGTGTCGCTAACAGGCGAGCGGGGCGTGGGACACGCCCCGGGGCAGGCACGAAAACCGCAATTGAAGCGATTCGCCAATTGGGTAGAATATAGGAGTAGCACCTAGTATGCGTAGCGGGTGAGGACCGGAAGCCCAAGGATAGGGTAAGGATGCCAACGTAACGCTCCATCCACGGCAAACTGTAGGAGGAGTGGGTATGCCAAAGTAGTTCGTTTCGTACAGGGGAGTTCCGCTTGGTTAAAGAGAAAGTTCGCATTTTCGCTCTGGCGCGCGAGCTGGGCATGGAGAGCAAAGACCTTGTGGCTCTGTGCCGCCAGAACGGTATTGATGTCAAGAGCCAGCTCAGTACCATCGAACCGGAGGTGCGCGATCAGGTCGTGCAGCTGGTGCAGAAAAAGAGCGGCTCAGCGTCCGCGCCGCATCGTTCCGTGCCGACCCTGCCGGCGACCGATCGTAAAGTTCCCGTGCTGGAAAGCAAGCCCCGGCCTGCCCCGGAGCTAGGACGGACACCGCATAAACCGACGCCGGCGCCTGAGCCGACCAGCAAGGCGGCCGCGCCGCCAGCCCCTCCGACTCCTCCGGAAACTCCCACGCCTCCTGTCCCCTTGACTCCGCCTGTGGCCAAGAGTGCCGAAGCTGCGCCGCCCGTGCATCCGCCGATCGCTCCTTCCGAAAAGGCAGTGCCGCCCACCGCGGTTAGCAAGCCTGCGGAACCACCCGTACCTCCCAAAACGGACCATACCCCTCCCGCCGGTCCCTCCCGTCCGACCGAGGCCAAGACACCGCCGCGGGCGGAAACGCCGCCTGCGCCGGAACCGCCTCGTCCGCCGTCCCCGCCGGTCATTCCGGAGACCCGCGTACGCGATCTGGGCAGCAATCGGCCAGCTCCCGGCCAGAAAAAGCCCCAGGAACGCCGATCGGGGCCGCGGCCCATTATGCCGGTCGCGCCGCCGCCCTTGAAGCAGAAAGGCACATCGGCGCAACAGAAAAAGAAACCGGCGGCGCCGGCTGGTCCCAAAAAGATTGCTGACATTCCCCCTGAGTTGCTCGGACCGAGCGATAAGCCCATCCGCATCGAGGACATCCATCGCGCTTTGGAGCAACAGGCGCCCGGCAAGTCCGGCGTCGTTTTTACCGAAGATTTCGAGGATGAGGAAGAGTTCGGCAAGGGCGGGCCGAAAAAGCCCCATCGCCGCGGCGTGCCCGGCGTGGCCGGACGCGATGAACGCCATAAAGTGCGCAGCGAACGCCAGCTGGCCCGTAAAAAGGGCATGGAAATCGAGGCCAAGCGCGGCGGCGTCGCCCTGCTCGATGAAGAGACCGAGACACATCGCAAGCGCCGGCCGGGTTTCCGCCCCAAGGTCATCAAGCCCACCATGCCCCGCAAGGGCAAAGTCCCGGTGCAGCTGCCCATTACCGTCCGTTCGCTATCGGAAGCTATTGGCGTCCGCTCCAATGAACTTATCAGCAAACTGATGAGCCAGGGCTATCTCGTCACCATCAACGCCGTCATCGAACCCGATGTTGCGGAAACCGTCGCTCTGGAGTTCGGCTGTGAGCTGGATGTCAAGAAACAGGCCGACGCCGAAGAGCAGATGTTGGCCGAAACTCAAAAGCCAGACAGACCGGAGGATCTCGTACCCCGAGCGCCGATTGTCACGGTTATGGGGCATGTCGATCATGGCAAGACGTCGTTGTTGGATCGCATCCGCCACAGCAATGTCACCGCCACTGAGGCAGGTGGCATCACTCAGGTCATCCGCGCCTGGCGTGTCGAGCACAACGGCAAGCCGATCACTTTCCTCGATACGCCCGGCCACGAAGCGTTCACCAAGATGCGTGCTCGTGGCGCTCACGTTACCGATATCGCCGTGATTGTTGTCGCGGCCGATGACGGCGTCATGCCGCAGACCGAGGAAGCGATCAGCCATGCCAAGGCGGCTGGCGTCTCCATCATCGTCGCCATCAACAAGGTGGATTTGCCCAACGCCAACATCCGCAAGACCGAACAGCAGTTGTACGGTTTGGGCCTCATTCCGGACAACATGGGCGGCGAGGTGCCGTTCGTGCAGACCAGCGCCGCCACCGGTAAGGGTATCGATGAGCTGTTGGAGACGATATCGCTGGTCGCCGAGCTGAAAGAACTCAAGGCCAATCCGAACAAGCCGGCCAACGGCACCTGTCTGGAAGCCTTCGTCAGCGAAGAGGAAGGCGTTTTTGCCACCTTGTTGGTGCGCGAAGGGACGTTGCACAAGGGCGACGTGGTGGTGTGCGGTCCCAGTTTCGGCCGAGTCCGCGCCATGTACGACGATCTGGGCCGGCACATCGATGCGGCGGGGCCAAGCATGCCGGTGCGCATCACCGGTCTGGATGAGGCCCCCAACGCCGACGATCCATTCATGGTAGTGCCGGAATTAACGATGGCCCATGAAATTGCCGAAAAACGCCGGGAGAAACTGCGTGAGGCCAGCGTCACACGCCGCGAGGCGGTACGCCTGGAAGACATCAGCCAGGCCAAAATCGCCGAGCTGAAGATTATCCTCAAGGCCGACTTCCGCGGTTCCATCGAGGCCATCCGCAAGGAATTGGAAAAGCTGCGTCACGAGGAAGTGCGCGTTCGTATCCTCCACACGGCCATCGGCGGCATCAACGAAAGCGATGTGCAGCTGGCCCTGGCTTCGCCGCGCGACACCATCATCGTTGGTTTCAATGTGGTGCCCGATGATCGTGCCCTGGCCCTTGCCGAAGAACGCGGGGTGCCGATTCGTCAGTACGATGTCATTTATAAGTTGACCGATGACATCCGCGCTGCTCTGGAAGGCAAGCTCAAGCCGCGTGAAGAGATTGTGCATCTGGGCCGCGCCGTTGTCCGCGAGACGTTCAAGATCAGCCGCGTCGGCACCATTGCTGGCTGTTACGTCACCCAGGGCATCATCGAGCGCTCCGCCAAGGTGCGCGTCATCCGCGGCGGCGTGGTTATCTATCCGCCGCCGGATCGCACGGTGGGCCTGGAATCGCTCAAACGCTTCAAGGAAGACGTGCGCGAAGTGCGCGAAGGCTTTGAGTGCGGCCTCAAAATCGCCGGCTACGACGATGTTAAGGTAGACGATGTCATCGAGGCGTACCGCATCGAACAGGTGCAGCGAACGTTATCGTAGTTAGTAGTCTGTAATCCGGAGTAAAACCTGGGTTTGCTAGGGACTACGGACTCTGGACTGCGGACTCATTTATGATCGTCGGTTCTCTCCGTGTGCGACTGTTGCTTCGCCAGTCGCGCAGCTTGAAGGACAAACGTCAGGTGGTCCAAAGCATAAAAGACCGCCTGCGGAAGAGTTTTAATGTATCAATAGCCGAAGTGGAGGCGCAAGACCATCGTCAGCTGGCTGTGTTGGGATTGGCGATAGTCAGCAACGAGGCCAAGCAGATTCGCTCAACTTTCGAGCAGATCGTCGCGGCTTTGCGTGGGCATCCAGCGGCGGAATTGCTCGATCACGAAATGGAAGTATAACATCATGAAAACCTACCGTCTGGCCCGTGTCGCGGAAGCGGTTCGCGAGGTGGCCAGCGAGACCATCTTGTTTGAGCTGCGTGATCCGCGCGTGAAGTTGGTGACCGTGACCCGTGCTGAGGTATCCGGTGATTTGCAACATGCCAAGGTGTACGTCTCGATCATGGGCACGGACAAACAGCAACAGTTGACCCTACGCGGCCTGCGTCATGCCGCCGGGTTCATTCAGTCGAAGCTCGCCCGCCGCTTGCAAACCCGCTTTACTCCGACGCTGAGCTTCGTGCTCGACAAGGGAGTGAAGAACAGCATCGAGATGACGCGCTTGATTAATGAAGCCCTGGCCGAATCGAGTGCCAGTGGATCGGCGCAGGACGACGCCGAAGGACCCCCCGACGAATAGCCGGCGTAAGCGAGCTGGTGAGACTTTACCAGCCGACTGACGCTGGCCGTTCGCCTCATCAAGGAGTGATTAACGTATCATGGCGACCACCATTAATAAACAGCGCTTGCTCAACCATCTTTTCGCCGCCGCCAAGAAGACGGTCAATGTGGATGAGGAAGCACGCCCGGTGTTGCAACAATTCATCTACGGTCTGTGCCGTGAGAACGCCACGCGCGAACAGGCAGATGCGGCCTATGGTTTCCTGTGCGAAAAGTTTTTTGATTGGAACGAGATCCGCGTCAGTTCTCTGCGGGAGCTAGAGGAAGCCTTCGCCGGCATGAGCGATGCCGAAATGCGGGCGCAACGGCTCATCGCTTTCTTGCAGGAAGTCTTCGAGATCCATTTTGCCTTTGACCTGGACAAGCTGCAAAAGGAAGGTCTCAAGCAAGCGGCCAAAAAATTGGCGCGTTATCAGGCGGCTAACGATTATATTGTCTCCTGGGTGGTGCAGCGTTCGCTGGGCGGACACGCTATTCCTGTAGACACGCCGACCTTGCGCTGTACCGCGCGTTTAGGGCTGATTGAGAGCGAACAGGACGAGGCCGAAGCCCGTGCCAGTCTGGAGCATCTCATTCCCAAGGCCAAGGGCGCGTTGTTCACGGACGGCATCAGCACCATTGCCAGTGATTATTGTTGGGAAGAGCAGCCCCGGTGTTCGGCCTGTCCGTTGCGTAGCGAATGCAATTATGCCCAAGAAAACGGCATCGAGGGAATGACCGTCTCACGCACGCATCGCACCAAGCCACGCTGAGAAGTGGGTTTTCGGTTTTCCGTTTTCGGTTTTCGGTACATCGTGTTTTTGCGCTCGACCGAAAATTAAGAGCTAGCGGACCAAACCTCCTCCCCCTTGTGGGGGAGGGCTGGGGTAGGAGGCGTCAAGGCAAGGGAGTCCAGGATGTGGTGTCCCCCTCACCCCAACCCTCCCCCCACAAAGGGGGGAGGGAAAAGGGAGTGGTCTCCCCCCACCCCAACCCTCCCCCCACAAGGAGAGAGGGAGGAAGACCGATAGCCGCTACACCTACTTGCAATGCGCTCTGGCCCTAAAAAACGGAAAACCGAAGACCGAAAACCAGAGAATGCACCATGTCCAAATCCGATGAAACCCGTCGCTCTTCGGTGGATGTGGCCAGCATCGCTCAGAAAATCCTCGCCAATATGGAGAAGGTCATCATCGGCAAGCGCCAGCAGATCACCCTGGCGCTGGTGGCCTACTTCTGTGAGGGCCATATCCTTCTCGAAGATGTGCCTGGCGTGGCCAAGACTATGCTCGCCCGCGCCCTGGCCCGGAGCGTTGGCTGCACTTTCAAGCGTCTGCAATGCACGCCGGACTTGCTGCCGACCGATGTTACCGGCGTCTCTATCTTTAACCAAAAAACCGCCGAGTTCGAGTTTCGGCCCGGCCCCATCTTCGCTCAGACGCTATTGGCTGACGAGATCAACCGCACCACGCCGCGCACCCAATCAGCCCTGTTGGAGGCGATGGCCGAGCGGCGCGTCACTGTTGACGGCCAAACCTATGCCCTCAAGCCGCCCTTTCTCGTCATCGCCACGCAGAACCCGGTCGATCACGAGGGCACCTTTCCTTTGCCGGAAGCGCAGCTCGACCGCTTCCTTATCCGCCTCAGCCTTGGCTATCCGTCTATCGACGAAGAAGCCAAAATGCTCCAGCGCATGCAGCACGGCCATCCCATCGACGAGTTGAACACCGTTGTCACCGCAGCCGAGGTGCTGGCCTGTCAGGAAGCGATCCGCGATGTCCATGTCGATGACAAAGTGCGCCGCTATCTCCTCGAAATTGTCCAGGGCACACGGACGCATGATGACATTCAATTGGGCGGTAGTCCGCGCGCCTCGATCGCCCTGTTCCGCACAGCTCAGGCGTTGGCGGCGATCCAGGGACGCAACTTTGTCCTGCCCGACGATGTCAAACGCATGGTGCAACCGGTGATGGCTCATCGCCTCATCTTGCGGCCGGAGAGCCGGCTGCGCAAAGTGACCCCGGCAGCGCTGCTCCATGAAATCGTCAGCGATGTCCGCGTCCCGGTACCGGCCCATCGCGACGACGATCGAGACGATCCATTCGCCAATGCAAGATAAAAGAGAGTTTCTATGACTCGCAATGCAGGTTCGGTAGTTGGTGTTTGGGGATTGTTGATATTGCTTTCCAAGCCAATTGCAGCTCAAGAGCCACCGGTGATTCCGATTGGTCTGGACGCCTACCGCCAATGGGAGCGCTGGCCCTATCATCGGATCGGCGTGCGAGCTTACCTCCGCAGCACCTACGATCGTCGGGGAGGCAACGAAGGCGCCGACGCCAGCCATTTCCTCTACCAGCAGGCCGACGATTTCAATGTTGCACTTGACCTCGAAGGCCCCGGCGTCCTCTACTTCACCCGCTACAACCACTGGCACGGCAGCCCCTGGCACTACGAAGTAGACGGTACCGATCACCTTATCCGCGAGAGCAGTACGGCCGATCCCACTCACCCCGTCAAGGACTCGGTATTTCTTCCCGAAGCGCTCTTCCCGCGCCCGCTGGCCTGGACCTGGTCCGATACCAAGGGTGCCGATCTTTCGTGGGTGCCCATTCCATTCGAGAAATCGTTTCGCCTGGCCTACTCGCGCACCCACTACGGCACGGGTTATTACATCTACCATCGGTACGTTCGGGGGGCCAAGCTGTCCCAACCGCTCCGCGCCTGGGATGGCAAGACCGCGCCGGACACCGAGGTCTTGAAGCGGGTCGGCTGGACAGTCAGCAGCGACTTGCTCCCACCGCCGGGTACCCCGGAGGCAAAGAAGCTCGGTATCCGCGAGCACGGGGGGATGACAAATCTTCCGCCCCGCAAAACCATCCTCCTGGCCAAGCTGACGCAGGCACCGGCGATGCTGCGTGCCATCGAGTTTGCCGTTCATCGGGACTCAGCAGCCGCGTTCTCGCGCGCTCGCCTGCGCATTACCTGGGACGGCCGGGAGCAGCCCTCTATCGATGTGCCGGTCGCCCTGTTTTTCGGCACCGGCACTCTGTACAACTGCGACGGCCGCGAGTATCTGGTGAAAGCCTTCCCCATCCGTGTCCGCGAGTCGGTCTCGCGCTTCTACCTGTCCTGCTACTTCCCCATGCCCTTCTTCCGCTCGGCGCAGATTGAGCTGGTCGGTGTCGAGTCTGCCATCCCCGTCGTCCTCTGGAGCATCCGCGACATGCCGTACACCGGTCCGCTCAATCACGTTGCCTATTTCCACGCTACCTACGTCGACCATCCTGCGCCACAGCCGGGCAAGGATCTAATCCTGCTCGATACCCGCAAGATGGAAGGGAGCGAAGACTGGACGGGGCATTTGGTCGGTACTTCCTTCATCTTTTCCCACCGCGCCAACCTGAACACGCTGGAAGGCGATCCGCGTTTCTTTTTTGACGACAGCCTCACGCCGCAGGTCCAAGGCACCGGCACCGAAGAATGGGGCGGCGGAGGCGATTACTGGGGCGGTCGGAACATGACGCTTCCCTTCGTCGGGCATCCTGTCGGCGCGCGCGACGCCAAGTCCGCCAAGTGTGAAGAGGACAAAATCGAGTCGGCTTATCGCTTTCTTCTCGCCGACCTGATGCCGTTCGGCCGCAACGCGCGCATTTGCCTGGAGCACGGCGGCACCAACGAATCCACGGAACACTACGAGACGGTGACCTACTGGTACGGCACACCCGGCGCCAGCCTCCGACGCAGCGATGAGCTGAAGATCGGCGATGCCGAGAGCGAGAAAGCCCACGGCTACCATTCGCCGGATGCTTCGGCACCCTATGAGATCACGTCGCGCTACGAATGGGGTGTGGATCATCTGCACGGCCGGGAGATTTACCCCGCCCACACCGACTATGGCCGTTCTACCAAGGGAACGTCCGAATTCACCTTGAAGCTGGAACCCCGCAACTTCGGCGTCTTGCTGCGACGCAAACTCGATTATACCTTCCCGAATCAGCGCGCGGAGGTCTTCATCGCCGACGCCAGCCGAGGACAGCAAGGCCAGGAGCTGGAGTGGAAACCGGCGGGGATCTGGTATCTGGCCGGCTCCAACACCTGTGTCTACTCCAACCCCAAGGAGGAGTTGGGCGCCACACAGCATCGTGTGCAAACCTCCAACCGTCGTTTCCGCGACGATGAATTCCTGATACCCCGCGACCTCACCGAAGGGCGGTCGGCGATCCGCGTCCGTATCCGCTTCACGCCGGTGAAGCGGCCCCTGTTCCCTGGCCACCCGTTGCCGGAGTTGGCCTGGAGTGAGATCCGCTACACCGCCTACTGTTGGGTCATGCCCGAAACGGCGGTCAAAGATTGAAGACGAGCGCTCTCCGAGCATTATTGTGAACAGCATTTATGAAATGGTTCCTCGGCGCATTGCTGTTGCTGTTGGCGGCCTTGCTCTTGGAGTCGAGCTTGCTCGCCTATGCCATGTACGTGCTGCTCGCTCTGCTGCTTCTCAGCCGTTGGCTCGCTCGTTCGTGGATCGGCAGTCTTCAGGCCAGGCGCACCTGCAAGCAGCTTACCGCCGACATCGGCGAGCGCGTGCCGGTAGAAGTGACCATCACCAACCACGGCGCGCTGCCGATTCCCTGGCTGCTTGCTGAGGATTTGCTGCCGCAATACGCGCTCGACAAGCGTTTCCCGCGTCTCAAGATCAAAGGCAAACGTCTGCAAATCGCCATGCTTCGTCCTGGCGCTACGCTGGTGATGAAATATCAACTGGAATGCCGGATGCGCGGCTACTTTCAGATTGGTCCCTTGACTTTGGAGAGCGGCGATCTGTTTGGCCTGCATCGCCGTTTCCGTGTGCTGACCGAGCCGACGTTTCTGCTTGTGTACCCGCGCATTGTGCCGCTGTTGGGCTACGATATCGCCTCGCGGCGGCCGATCGGCGACGTGCGGCTGACGCATCGTTTGTATGAAGATCCAACACGTATCGCCGGCGTCCGTCCCTACGAGGCCGGCGATCCGCTCAATCGCGTTCACTGGCGCGCCACTGCTCGCACTGGTACCCTGCACAGCAAGGTCTACGAACCCTCAACGCTGTCCGGCGCTACCGTCCTGCTCGACTTCCATCAAGCCGGCTACCATCAACAGGGCGAGCCGTTTCGCTCCGAGTTGGCCGTGACAACTACGGTGTCGTTGGCCAATGCCATCTATGAGATGGGCCAGCAGATCGGCCTGGCCACCAATGGCCGCGATGCCGCGGATCGCATCAAGACCGAAGGCTGGGAACACGATCCACACACGCGCCAGGCCGCCCGCGCCACAGCTGCCATGCGCGAAAACAACGAACGCCTGCAACCGCTGCTTGTCCCAACCCGCCGCGGCGTCGAGCAATTGCAGCGCATCCGCGAGACCCTGGCCCGCGTCGAGCTGACCGACGGACTGAGCTTCGCCGATCTGGTGAGCGAGACCATTAGCCGCCTGCCACGCGATGCAACCATCCTCGCCGTGCTGCCCGAAGTGCCAATCGAGACAGCGATTGCACTAGGCAACCTGCGCCGCGCTGGCCTGGCTGTCGCCGTGGTGCTGATCCTGCTTGATGATGCACCGTTGGAACGTGCTTATGGTCGCCTCGTCGCCGAAGGCATACGCGACATTCGCCATCTCAAAAACGAAGAAGAATTGCCCGAATTGTGCCGCCGGCAAGTCGATCGCTCGTCGCCATATACGTTTATCGTTTCCTAAGGAGTCTCTACAAGCCGGAGGCGTAAACGACGGTACAGCCACCGTCGCTTACGCCTCCGGCTTGTATGCTTTGGCATAGCAATTGCATTACACAAAGGAGAGAGCAATTGGTCCAATCAAGGTGCAACTATGAATCTGTCCGTTCTCGATTTCGTGATTCTCCTGGTGGTGGCGGGGATTTGCGGTGCGGTGGCGAAAGCGATTGTCGGCTACTCGCACGGCGGCTGCCTGACATCCATCGCTTTGGGGTTCATTGGCGCCTTGCTGGGCACTTGGATCGCGCGGACTCTGAAGCTGCCGGAATATATCGAACTGATGGTCGGCGATCAACCGTTCCCAATTATCTGGTCGATCATCGGTTCGGCGCTGTTTGTGGCCTTGCTCGCCTGGCTGACGCGTCGGCCAACCCGGTGGTATGGACGGCGCTGGTGGTAGCCGTAAATTGCTCTTGTTTCTTTGTCCCAACTGTATTAAGAGTGTTCCTACAGTTGGACCCCGGAATCATGCAGAGAGGCATGAAGCGATGGGTTTGCACATCAGCACCGCCAGTCGGACGCCCATCTATCAACAATTGGCCCAGCAGATCCGCGAAGCGATTGCGCGCGGCGAACTTCAGCCGGAGGCAGCCCTTCCTTCGGTGCGGCAACTGTCGCGCGAATTGGTCGTCAATCCCAACACCGTTGCTCGCGCTTACACCGAGCTGGAACGCGAAGGATTGCTTATCAGCCGGCCCGGCCGCGGCGTCTACGTTGCCCAGCCGCGCAACGATCTGACTCGTGCGGCGCGCGATCGGCGGCTGACCGAACAGCTCGATCGTTGGCTCACCGAGGCGGTGCATCTCGGCTACTCCGCCGACGAGGTGCTGCAGCTGGTCGGCAAACGAGTACGGGAATTTCACTGGCAAACCGAAGGAGCGGCGTGAAAGGAGGAGCGAACGTCATGGACGATGCCATCCGAACCGAACGACTGACCAAATATTACGGCGGCCGCAAGGTCGTGGATCATCTCGATCTGCGAATTCCCAAAGGGACCGTTTACGGACTGCTCGGCCGCAACGGCGCCGGCAAGTCCACCACACTGAAAATGCTCACCGGCATGGTGCGCCCCGATTACGGACGCATCGAATTGCTCGGCGAAGATGTCGAAACGCTGTCGCCGGAAACCCGCGCCCGTATCGCCTATCTCGCCGAAGGACATCCACTCTACACCAGTATGACCATCCGCCAGGCCATCGCTTTCACTACGTCGTTTTATCCCAATGCGGATCGTCCATTTGTAGAAATGATCCTCGATCACTTCGCCCTGTCGCCGAAAGCGAAGATTGGCCGGCTATCGAAAGGGCAGCGCGCCCAGGTATCGCTGGCATTGGCCCTGGCGCCGGACCCGGAATTGCTGATTCTCGACGATCCGACGCTCGGCCTCGATACCAACGTCCGCCGTGATTTTCTGGAATCGATGATCCAGATCATCCAGCGGCGCGGCCGCACGATCTTGTTCAGCTCGCACGTTCTGGGCGACGTAGAGCGCGTAGCCGATCGCGTCGGCGTCATGATCGACGGCGTGCTGCGTGTCGATTGTCCGGTGGAGCAGTTCAAATCGTCCGTGCGCAAGGTGGTGGCCGAGTTCGGCCACGAGCCGCCGGAAGTGCCGCCATGTCCGGGACTGCTCAGCGATTGGCGCGTCGGCACGCGGCGCGAGCTGGTGTTTGTCGGCTACGGCCCCCGGCAACGCGCCGCGGTCGAAGCGTTGTCGCCGCGCCGTATCGAAGTCGTCGAATTGAATCTCGAGGACGCTTTCATCGAGTATACGCGCGGCCCCCGGCGGCCGCTGCCGATTTTCACACAATTTCAGTCCGATATTCAAGGAGGATCTGCCGATGAGAGCATTGGCGTGGAAGGAGCTGCGTGAAGTGCTGGGCATCACCGCCATCGCGCTGGCGTGTTACCTGGCGCTGGCAGTCAACGCGATGGGGGCAAGGGTGTTCGACTGGGTGCCGGCCATGCCGGCCGGCACGCATGGCGTGCCGTTTCTGGAAGCCAATTTCACATGGTTTTTCACGTTCATTTCGGTGGTGTTCGCGGCGGCGTTGGGCTTCCGGCAATCGGCCTGGGAATCGTCGCGCGGAACATTCTTGTTTCTGCTGCACCGGCCGCTACGGCGCGAAACGATTTTTTTCGTCAAGCTGGCCACAGGTGCCGGTGTATTGCTCATCTGCGCCAGCTTGCCCATCGTGTTGTACGGCGCCTGGGCAGCGGTCCCCGGCCATCATGCCAGTCCGTTCGAGTGGTCGATGACAGCTTCAACGTGGCGGCTGACGTTCCTGCTGCCGCTCTTGTACCTGGGTGCGTTTCTGAGCGGTCAGCGCCCGGCCCGCTGGTTCGGCACCCGGCTGCTGCCGCTGGTTGCCTCCATCCTCTGTCTGGCTCTTCTATCCTGGGTGTCGTGGTGGTGGTCCGTCGGTTTCCCGCTGACGTTGTTGCTGTACGTACTGCTGACGGCCAATGTCTGTTTCGTCGGCCAAAGCCGGGATTATGCTTGAAAGAAAGGATGCACGTATGAAAAGGAAAGGACTTGTTCAATCGCTGGTATTGGCCGGCGTCCTGGCTACCGGGTTCACGGCTGTCTGGGGCGTGGCCACCCTGTGGGCGCTGGAAGTCGGCGCGCACACCTTAATCGGGATTGCTCCCCATACTATCACGTTTCGCCTTTCAGCGGCCCTTCTTTTCTTACCCGACGGAACGCCCGTGGTGGCTTATCAGGAGGCCGGTAAGCACCGGCAATTACGCGATTTGCAAGGCAACCCCGTTGCGGAGCCGGACAGCGAACATCCCTTCCTGACCCTGGCTCCGCTGCCAGCGAGATACAACGTGGAGGAAGGAACGGACTGGGGGCAGCGCATTCGCTCTTTCGCGGATGGCCGCGTGCCGTCGGGTTACTGGTATTTCATTGTGGATGGTCGGCGCGACGGCAGTGGCTACTTCGTGGGATATGACAGCGAAACCCGCTCCTGTATTGGCTATTTGGGCATGGACGGCTTGCGGGAAGGACCACTGCCTTATGAGGAACAAATTCCTTTTGAGAACGCGTTTTCCTTTTCGGATGAACGTTTGCTCTGTACTCAGCAGAAGAACTCTCCCACGGAGCATCCGCAGTACCGCAAGGTGGGCCGCGCCCCGAACGGCTGCTCCTCCGCCTGGGACGTTTATGTTCTCGGTCGGGACGGCAAACTCTATCATGCCGATCTGCAAAAGAGGATTATCCAGGTCGCTTTTGATGATTCGCCTGTCCTCTCCGCGGCGTTGACTGTCGGCATGCCCGAGGCAATCCACGGCACGCCCTATCGGCCGGCGGTTCGCACGGTGGACGCCGTTCTGGTCCTCGACGAACACGGCCGGGTGCTGAAACGTTATCCGATTCCTGAGCCGCTGCGCGGCCAGGACATCACTTTCGGCGAAACCAGCACCGGCGAGGCTGTCATGTACGCAAACAGTCCGCAGGACGTTCTGGCTTCGGAGATTGAGTATCGAATTTATCGCATAGATTCGGCTGGCCGTTATCGTCAGGCGACAACGGTCCTGCCGTTTATCGGATGGGAGCGGTTGACTTCTCTGTCCGCTTGGTTGATCCCGTCGCCGCTTATTTTGGCCGGCACCGTATCTTATGTACGTCCGTCGATGCTGCTGGAATTCGATCCATCGATTACTTATCCGGAAGCGCTGGCCCGAGCGCTGATGGAGTTCTGGCCGGCCCTCGCTATCGCTCAGATGATCGCCTTCGTTCTCGCCATCCTCTGCTATCGCCGGCAAATGCGCTACGGAACCAGTCGCACGGAGCGTATCGTTTGGCCGCTGTTCGTGCTGTTGTTCGGCTTGCCGGGATGGATTGGCTATCGTTTCGGGCGCACATGGCCGGTGTTGGAAGCGTGCCCGGAGTGCGGCGTTGCCGTGCC
>JAJPHU010000325.1 GCA_021325115.1 Planctomycetota bacterium
AAGGAGGGAGGGAATGGAAAAAGCGATGTGCTGGTGAAAATTCTCGATTTCGGCCTGGCTCGCTTGCACGGCAAAACCCAAGGCGACACTATCGCCCTGCGCGGCGAAGCCGGTGTTTTGGGCACGCCCGACTATATTGCTCCAGAGCAATCGCGCGACATCCACGCTGCCGACATTCGCTCCGATCTCTACAGCCTGGGCTGCGTCTTTTATTTCGCGCTGACTGGCCGTGTGCCTTTTCCCGGCGAAAACGCCATGGAAAAGCTCATCAAGCACTTGATGGAACAGCCGGAGCCGCTGGAACAAGTGCGTCCTGATGTGCCGCCGGCATTGGCCGCCATCGTGCGCCGCCTGATGGCCAAGCATCCTGCCGATCGCTATCAAACGCCGGCCGAGTTGGTACATGAACTCGAAAACCTGCCGGACACTGTTCTCGACGCAGATACCAGCCGAGCCGCGACCGTGAGAGGACGGCAGAGCCACCCCTCCCTTACGGTCGCAGCTCGGCCAGAGTCCGAACCACAGCTCCAGCACACCTGCATTCTCGATAACGTCAGGGTCTTCACACCCGCGCACGACCAGGCCGAGCCATCGGGACCGAACTTGCTGGGGCTACTGAAGAAATATGCTCCCGGTGAGCCATGCTGGCCGGACATGCATGATACTCTAACGCTCTCGAGGCACGAGAATACCGAAGGAGTTCCGGCAGAGACGATGGCCATCCCAAACGGGACCGACGCCTCGCCAGTCGGTGCTTTGCCGGCGATCGATCCCGTAGTCTTTCGTTTATGGCGTCGCTGGGTGGGATTTTTGGAAACGATTATCGCTGGCCGTGGCCCTTCGCGCCTCCACGGCGACGTTTACCAAACCATTCACACACTGCTCTTGCAGGCCTGCCGTGCCGCCATTGATGCTTGCTCCGTGCCCGAACGCCGCGCTTTCTACGAAGAATGTCTGTCGATCGCACAGCCCTGGCTTAATCTGCAAACGTTCGCCCATGCCGACTCTGCCATGCTTATCTCACTGCTCCAGCGTTGCCGGCAGATTGAGGTAGAGCTGAACAACGGCAAAGCGCCTTGGACGATCCGTCAAGTCTTCGCTTTGGTGCTACTGGTGCTCGGTCCGGCTGGAGCAGCGCTGTGGTATGGATACTACGGTCGGATATGGCTGCCCTCACTGTTCAAAACATTCCACAGCGAGTTCTCGTTGTCTTCGCTGTATTCGGCCTGGATCTTCCTCCAGGCACACCCGGCCCTGCTAATGGGCGTCGTATTTCCGCTGGTCATTATCTTCTCGGTGGCTCTGCTGTGGCATACGCCACGCACCTGAGACTTTTCTCATTGCCATTCTTTCCGTTTGCATATCCGGTTTCCGGCCGGTAGACTTTTCTTTTATGGCCGAGGTCACCCAAATTCTGGATGCCATCGAGGACGGCGATCCGCACGCTGCTGAACAACTCTTGCCGCTGGTCTACGATGAACTGTGTCGGTTGGCAGCCCAGAAACTGGCGCAGGAAAAGCCGGGCCAGACGCTCCAGCCCACCGACCTGGTTCACGAAGCCTATTTGCGTCTGGTGAACGTAAGACAGGCACAACACTGGAACAGTCGGGGCCACTTCTTTGCCGCCGCTGCCGAGGCCATGCGCCGCATCCTGGTGGAATCCGCGCGCCGCAAGAAGGCAGATAAGCACGGCGGGAGAAGGCGGCGCGTCGATCTCCCCGAAGATGTCGCCGCCCCTGAAATCCGTTGCGAAGAGCTTCTTGCGCTGGACGAGGTACTGACCCAACTGGAACACCACGATCCCAATGCGGCCCGGCTTGTTAAGCTACGCTACTTCGCCGGCTTATCGCACCAAGATGCAGCGGAAGTTCTGGGCATCAGCCGCAGCACCGCCGACCGTTTGTGGGCGCTGGCGCGGGCCTGGCTGTTCCGCCAATTATCGAAATAGCTGGCTGCTCCCGTTTTTTCGCGCGCAGATCGCTCCCATTTCTCGCACTGATAGATAGATAAGGGCAACCGTGACTCGACCGGAGACCTACCATGATAACCTGGGATCCCCGAGCGAACGATCTATTCTTACAAGCCCTGGAACTGTGCTCGCCCGATGAGCGTCAGGAGTACCTGGACAAGGCGTGCGCTGGGGACACGGCGCTGCGAGCCGAAGTAGAATCGCTGCTCCGAGCCAACGCCCACGCCGGCAGTTTCCTGGAATCTCCTGCTCCCCCTCTGCATCTGGCCCTCACTGTGGATGAACAGCCGATCCGCGAAACGCCCGGCACAGTGATCGGCCCCTACAAACTGTTAGAGCAGATCGGCGAGGGGGGCTTCGGTGTCGTCTTCATGGCCGAGCAGCAAGAGCCGGTTCGCCGCAAAGTCGCCCTGAAAGTCCTCAAGCCGGGCATGGACACGCGGCAGGTGGTGGCCCGCTTCGAAGCAGAACGGCAAGCACTGGCGCTGATGGATCATCCTCATATCGCCCATATCTTCGATGGCGGCGAAACGGCTACCGGCCGGCCTTACTTCGTCATGGAATTGGTGCCCGGCATTCCTATCACCGATTTCTGCGACCAAAAGCGTCTGTCCATTTGCGAACGGCTGAAGCTGTTTCTCGATGTGTGTCAGGCGGTGCAACATGCCCATCAGAAGGGCATTATCCACCGTGATATTAAGCCTTCCAATGTGATGGTATCGCTGCATGACGGCACGCCGGTGGTCAAAGTCATTGATTTCGGCATCGCCAAGGTGACCGACCAGCAGTTGTCGGACAAAACGATGCTCACTCATTTCGCACAGATGATCGGCACACCGTTGTACATGTCGCCGGAGCAAGCAGGTCAGAGTGGTTTGGACGTGGACACGCGCAGCGACATCTATTCGCTGGGCGTGCTGCTGTATGAACTGTTGACCGGGACAACACCGTTCGACAAGGAGCGTCTGCGAACGATGAGTTATGACGAGATCCGGCGCATCATTCGCACGGAGGAACCGCCTCGGCCGAGCCTGCGGGTCAGTACCTTGGGTGAGGCTGCGGCCAACCGCCGGAGCAGTCCGAAGAAGTTAGGCCAGTTGATATGCGGCGAGCTAGACTGGATCACCATGAAGGCGTTGGAGAAAGACCGCAATCGCCGCTATACGTCGGCCAACGCCTTAGCTGCCGACGTACAACGCTACCTGCACGACGAGCCAGTGCTAGCTTGCCCGCCGTCGGTGTGGTATCGCTTCGGCAAGTTCGCCTGGCGAAACAAGCGGACGTTGGCAACTGCAGCGTTGCTGAGTGTCATGCTGTTTGTGGCGGCGGGGACCGTGGTCGTCAGCGCCGTGCGGACAGCTTTTCAGGCGGAAGAACGGGTGCGGCTGGAGACGGACCACAAGAATAAGCTGGAAAATGCCCTCTACGTCAACCACGTTGCCCTGGCAGGGCGCGAGCTAGCGGCCGGTAACGTCGGCCGTGCCGAGGAGCTGCTCGACGACTGCCCGGAGCAGCTGCGCGGCTGGGAGTGGCACTTCCTCAAACGGCAACGCTACAGCGGCGAGCCGACCCCCCTCCAGCACTCGGCAACAGTCACTCGCGTGGCCCTTAGCCCGGATGGCCAGCAGATTGCCTCGGCCTGCTATGACGGAACGTTGCAACTTTGGGACGCCCACACACGCCAGAAGCTACATACCTTGGAGCAACAGATGGCCCGCGGGCACGCTGTCCTCGCCCGCGGCATGGCCTACAGTCCGGATAGCCGCTATCTGGCCCTGGCGCGACACGACGGCAGCGTTCGCGTCTGGGATGCTCGCCGTGGGCAGTCCCTGTACACTCTCCAAGGCCATAAGGGGCCAGCCTGGGAGGTAGCGTTCAGTCCGGATGGCAAAACGCTGGCATCCGCTGGCTCGGATAAAAGTGTACGCCTATGGGATCGGACCAGCGGAACAGCCCTCTGTGTGTTCTCCGAGCATCCGGCGGCGGTGAAAGGGGTGGCTTTCCGTCCCGATGGCCAGTTCGTGTTGGCGGCCTGCGAGGACGGGACGGTCAAGGTCTGGGATCGGAATACCGGGCGCCTGACGCATTCCTTCCGCGGTGACCTCCGTTATCCGTTTTACGCCTGGTTCAGCCCGGATGCGCGGCGCCTGGGCTGGGTCTGCTGGGACGGAGTCATGAATGTTTGGGACACGACCACGGGACAGCTCGAGATCACCAAGCAGACGAACATCTGGCAGTTACGCTCCATCGCCTTCCATCCGGAAGGCAAACGAATAGCCTTGGCCGGCTTCGACGGCACCGTGCGGCTGCTAGACGCAGCCACCGGCCAGGAGATGCTCACGATCTTCGCCCATCCTAGCGTTGTCTCCCACGCCGTGTTCAGCCACGACGGCAACAAGATTGTCTCCGGCGGCTACGATCAAACCGTTCGCATCTGGGACGCCACTCCGCTGGAAGGCGACCCCCAAGCCGATCGTTGTGTCACGCTCACGGGCCACAAGGCACTGGTCTCTGCGGTGGCCTTCAGCCCAGATGGTCGCTGGCTCGCCTCCTCGAGTTGGGACAGCACGGTGAAAGTATGGGAAGTTTCCGGAGTAGGATCCGCGAACCGAGCGGGGCCTGAAGCAGAAGGGCCGCGAGCCGAGCGGTACCTACCAAGGCTTACGCTTCGCTATACCCTGCGCGGCCACAGTGGCAATGTTAGTAGCGTGACCTTTTCCCCCGATAAGCGGACACTCGCTTCCGGCAGCTGGGACAAGACCGTCAAGCTCTGGGATCTCCAGACTCCGGCGGAAGGGTCCTTGAGCGAGCGACGAACGATTTCTTGCACCGAGCGGGTGGCTGCTGTCGCGTTCAGTCCAGACGGCCGGTTCCTCGCCATCGGCCAGACAGATGGGATCAGACTCTACGACCCGGCCTCTGGTGTGCAAGTTGCTCCCTTCAAGCGGACGCCAGCGCCGGTGCCGGCTTTGGCCTTCAGCCCGGACAGCCGGTACCTGGTTTCGGCCGGTGCTTCCGATCCGGCCATCAAATTTTGGCGTGTGGCCGGAGAGGAGACGACCTTTGAGATCCGCCATCATTCGAACCCCAACGTGACCATCAGTCCTGATGGACGGCTGATCGCAGCGCCCAGCCGTCTCCAGGTGGCAGCCGGCCCGACGGTGAAGATCTGGGAAGTATTGGACTGGGACGCCAAGACGAGCAAGCCCCCCTACGAAGAACGGTACACCCTGAACGGCCATGCAGCGCGTGTCTGGAAAGTGGCCTTTAGTCCTGATGGCCACTATCTCGCCTCCGGCAGTTGGGACTCGACCATCAAGGTTTGGGATCTGAAGGCGCGGGCAAAGGATCCGAAGACTGAGCCGGTCACCCTGCGCGGTCACGCGAGCTTCATCTACGGGCTGGCATTCAGCCCTGACGGCCGACGCCTCGCCTCGGGCAGCGGCTACGCCCACTACGGTGAAGTCAAAGTTTGGGACGCAAGCCTCTGGGAATCCAAAACACGGGGACGTTAGATCGTTTGCAACCCCCGCCCGCGAAGGTGAGGTACACCCATGTCTCCATCTCTCCGCTCCAGGATTCGGCGTGGTTTTACGCTGATCGAGCTGTTGGTGGTGATCGCCATCATCGCCGTCCTCATCGGCCTGCTGCTGCCCGCCGTACAGAAAGTCCGTGAAGCCGCCAGCCGCATGGCCTGTGCCAACAACTTGAAGAACCTTGGGCTGGCGCTGCACAATTACCACAGTGATCACAACACGTTTCCTCCGGGGGCCGTGGGGCCGGAAGGTTCCTCCTTGCCGCAATTCGCTCTACTGAAGTCCCACGGACTTGGAACTTATGTGCTGCCGTACCTGGAACAACAGGAGTTGGCCAGCCGGTACCACTGGGATGTCTCGTGGTTCGATCTGCCGAACCAGCCGGTCGTGAACACGCCATTGAAAATCTGGCAATGCCCATCGGCGCAGGCGAACCGGATCCTGGACGGTTCGCTCGCCAAGGTTACCCCGCCGCCGGAATCCTTTTTTAGCGGCACAGCCGCTTGCGGGGACTATGCCGGTATGTCTCAGGTCTATGCCGAATTGGCCCGCCGCGGCCTGATCGATCTCCCTAGCAGCCCCCTCAACATAGTGGGCAATTACGACGGCGTCTTCCCGGTTAACTGTACAAGGCGCCTGACGGATATCCTTGACGGCGCCTCGCAGACGATCCTGATAGCCGAATGCGCGGGCCGGCCGCAATTGTGGCAGGGACACAAGCCAGTGACGAACGTCTGGCTGAGCGGCGCACCCTGGGCCTCCCGCAACTTGTTGTGGGGCCGCGGCGCCACGCCGGACGGGACTGCTTTCTATGGTCCTTGTGCCATCAATTGTACCAACGATCGGGAGGTCTACAGCTTCCATACCGGCGGGGCCAACACCGTGTTTGCAGACGGTTCGGTGCATTTCCTGCACGCGGACCTTTCTATCCGGGTGTTCGCGCGACTGGCCACACACGCTGGAGGCGAGGTCGTCTCGGATAACGATTTCTAACAGCGGCCCGAAGGAAAGGGAAGTACGCCCATGTCTGGGCTTTCTGATTCAAGGACGCGGCATAAGACCACAGATACAGATGACAATGGCGCAATGATCTTCGGCTGTCTACCTGAGAACGTGCAGCTCAGATTCCTGCTGCGATGAGAGCGCTTCTGCTTTATCATCTCAATAGGTAATCCGCGTTCATCGGATTCCTCGATCTCAGGAGGCTGCGCCATGTACGATCCGCAGGTCCGTCGTCGTAATCGTCTCGTTGGGATCCTCCTCGTCGTGACGGCATTCGCCTTGGGCGTCCATGCGGAACGGCGCGGCTGGATATCGCCGTGGCACGAGCCGCCCGATGTCCAGCAAACCTTTCGTCCGTTCTGGGAAACCTGGTATCTGGTTCACCAATACTACGTTGATCAGGGCAGTGTCAACGACGAGCGCATGACGCACGGGGCTATCCTCGGCATGTTGACCACGCTGGGTGATATTGGCCATACCACTTACCTGACTAAAGAAGAAGTCCAGCGGCTGCAAGAAGGCCTCAAAGGCGAGTTATACGGCATCGGCGCCAGCATCAGCATGCGCAAGAAGCGCCCGACCATCATCTACACGCTGCCCCATTCACCGGCCCGCGCCGCCGGGATGAAGCCGGGAGACGTGATCGAAGAGGTGGACGGCCAGGACGTAAAGTCTCTGTCGCTGCAACAGCTCGTGCAGCACATTCGCGGACCGGCCGGCACCGAAGTTCATCTGAAGGTCCAGCGTGGCGAATTGCCTCAGACAGTCGATCTCCATATCAAGCGTGCCCGCGTGGATGTGCCGGACGTGACCTGGCAAATGCTGCCGAACGTTTCCATCGCACATGTGGCCATTCGCAATTTCGGTGAGCACACCGACAAGCAGCTGCGCGAGGCCCTCGAAGCAGCGCGCAAGCAAGGCGCCAAGGGCGTAGTCCTCGACGTGCGTGGTAACCCCGGCGGATTGAAAGAGCAGGCGGTGAAAGTCACCAGCGAATTCCTCAAGTCGGGGGAGGTGGTCTTTCTTCAGAAAGACGCCAAAGGCCAGACGCAATCGATTGTGGCTGAGAAAGGCGGCGGGGCCGCAGATATCCCCTTGTGCTTACTCATCGATGAAGGCACAGCCAGCTCCGCAGAAATCCTCGCCGGCGCCCTCCAGGACCACGAGCGTGGCAAGTTGATCGGCACACGCACCTTCGGCACCGGAACGGTGCTTGGCGAATTCCGACTCACCGACGGCTCGGCGGTCCTGCTGGCCATCAGCGAGTGGCTGACACCCAAAGGACGCCAGATCTGGCATCAGGGCATCGCACCCGATATCGAAGTAGCTCTGCCGCCGGATGCCTCCATCGTGATGCCGGAAACCGAGACGAAATTGACCGCGGAGGCACTGGCTCACAGCGACGACACGCAGCTGCTCAAGGCCATCGAGGTGATGAAGAAAGAAGTGCAATGAATCCTCGTCATGCCAACGCAGATTTGCGGACATTACACAGGGGAGATTGAATTGGCCCTATCCCCGTTTCTTATCTGAGCAATTATAATAGTTGCCAGTCCAGCGAAGCAAATGGGGCAATCATGGGGCAAGCCAAGAGCAAGCCGTGCAATGAGCCGGCCATGGCGGGCACGGGCAGCTACCGTTGGTGGCTGGTGGGCATGCTCTGGCTGGTTTGCCTGTTCAACTACGCAGATCGGCAGGCCATTTTTTCTGCTTTTCCTCTCCTCAAAAGGGAGATGGGTCTCAACGATGTGCAGCTGGGTGTTGTTGGTAGCGCCTTCATGTGGATGTATGCAGCGGCGCTGCCGCTGGCAGGACTTGTCGGCGATCGCTGGAGTCGAAAATTTCTCATCCTCGGCGGTTTGGCGTTCTGGTCGATCATCACTTTCTTGACAGCCTGGTCTCGAAGATACGAACACCTCGTGCTGTTCCGCGCCCTGGAAGGTCTGGGCGAAGCGTTCTACATGCCCGCTTCGCTATCGCTTATCAGCGATTATCATAGCCCTGAAACGCGCTCGCGGGCCATGGGATTGCATCAGTCGAGCGTGTACGCCGGTACGGTCCTCGGCGGCACGGTGGCCGGCTTGTGTGCCGATTATTATGGCTGGCGTTCCGGCTTCTACCTGTTCGGTTGCGCCGGCGTCGTCCTCGCCGGGGTGCTGCTGTTCTTCTTGCGTGAGCCATCCCGCTGGCGGGGCGAGGAGCGAATGGCGAACGGGCGGCATCAGCCGGCTGATGTTACTTCTACCAGTCGGCAGATGTCGTCCGTTCGCCGCCCCTCCCC
>JAJPHU010000160.1 GCA_021325115.1 Planctomycetota bacterium
CCGTTGGCCAGCGGTTTGAGTCGAATTGCCGATCTCAAAAGGAGGCTGACTATGATTATGCAGGGAAACACGCCGCGTTCGCTGACGTGGCCAGGCTATCTGGCCGTCATTGCCTTGGGACTGACCGTCCTACCCATGCTGCCGTCGTTGCATGGGGAACCGCCCAGCAAGGACGAAGAGAAGAAGCTGTTACATCTCCTACAAGAAGCTCAGAAGTTCCGCGACCAAGCCAGAGAAGAAATGGAGCGTCAAAAGGCACTGATTGCCGAGAAAAAAGCCGAAATCGAACGAGCGGAGGCCGAGCTCAAGGCCGCCGAAGCTCAAGCTCGTGCATTCGAGAAGCAAACGCAGCTTCGGGCCTACGCGATCGAACTAGCAAAGAAGGGGCACGTCGCAATCGCCGAAGACAAGAAAAAAATAACTTACCGCATTGAGATCACCCTTTCCACCGACGAGATGCCTCCTCACGAGATTATCGAAAAGATCCGGGAGGTCTTGCCGAAGAAGCTGCGCGACAGCAATATCCCTATCCATGTGATCCCGGCTCCAGGAACGCCTGGACTGCCTGGCACCCCCATGCCGCCGGCTAGGATGCCTGTGCCGCCCGGCATGCATCCCGGCGCGGGCACTCCGCAGGATAAGCGAATCAACGATCTGGAGAAAAAGCTGGAGAAAATGCTGCGCGAGGTGCAGGAACTGCACGAGCAAATGAAGAAACTGCACCAACTGCTGTCTGAATACAAAATACCATAATAATACAAAATACCATAATAAAGTATTCCCTGCACCGAATGCTACGCCGCGGAACAATCGCTACTACGCTCCCATGGTGCCTCTGGCGCCATCGTCTGAACCCGCGCGGCCGTGAAATGACCGAGCCGCGCACGCAGCGTAGCGGAGTAAGCGGCCACTTGGTGCAACCGCTTACCCCGCTGCGCTGCGTGCGCGGCTCGGAAAAGCCGCAACGAGTGCCGCGGTTTAGCCCAATCACTTTTTCTCGGCCTTCTTCTCGGCGGCAGGAGCAGCGGCGGCCTCGGCACCTCCCTCAGCCGGCTTCTCTTCTTCCTTGGCCTTCTTCGCCTTCTTCGTGACGATCTTTACCACGCGCACCTTTGGTAAACCGTAAGGACTGCGGCCATCCTGCCAGCGTTCTTCGTCTTTGAGCACCTTGATGCGTTCACCGCGCGTCAGCACATTGCGCGAACGTTCCAACTGGTTCTTGCGGCGCAAACTTTTATCAATCGACATAGTTTCATCCGTCCCTTCTCACGAGCCTGGAAAATATAGCCCATATGATAGAAGTGTTCGCCGCGGTGGACAAGAGCGGACGCGAGTGCGAAAATACGTTTAACGGCGAGCGGGATCGTGTTAGCGCCTCGAGAAACGCGAACCCTCGGGGCACTAATGCGCCTGCTCGCCATTTAACGAAGAGCACAATACCATGCGCATACAACTGGATTACGGACGCACCGGACTCGAAGTCAACCTGCCCGATGATCGCGTCGTTGGACCTCTGAGTATACGACCCGCGCCGCCGCTGGAAAATCCAGAACAGGCCATCGCCGACGCCTTGCATCATCCCATCGGTACGCCGCCGTTGGCTGAGATTGCACAGGGACGCAAGAATGCCTGCATTCTCATTTGCGACATCACGCGGCCGGTGCCCAATCGTCTTATCCTGCCGCCGATGCTGCGCATCCTCGAGCAACAGGGCCTCGCGCGCGAAAATATTCTCCTCCTCATCGCCACCGGGCTGCATCGTCCCAATGAGGGCGCCGAACTGGAGGAACTGGTCGGTCCTGAAATCGCTTCGCGCTATCGCATCGAGAACCATCACGGCAAGGTGCGCGAGGAACACGATTATCTCGGCACCACACCCAACGGCGTGCCGGTCTGGCTCGATTCACGCTACGTCCGCGCCGATTTGAAAATCACAACGGGGCTGATCGAGCCGCACTTGATGGCGGGTTACAGCGGCGGACGCAAGGTCATCTGTCCGGGCATCGCGGGCTTGGACACGGTTAAAGTATGGCACGGCCCGCGTTTTTTGGAACATCCGCGCGCCGATTGTGGCATCGTCGAGGGCAATCCCGTCCATGAAGAGAATACACGCATCGCTTTGATGGCCGGTTGCGATTTCATCGTCAACGTTTGTATCGACGGCCAGCGCCGCATTACCTGGGTCGGTGCCGGCGATATGATTCAGGCGTGGCAAGAAGGTGTGCGTTTTGTCGAGCAAGTCGTTAAGGTGCCAGTGCCCGAGCCTCTGGACGTGGTGGTCACCAGTTGCGCTGGCTATCCGCTCGATACCACCTGGTATCAGGCAGTCAAAGGGCTGACGGGCGCGTTGCCGATCGTCAAGCAGGGCGGAACGATCGTATTGGCGGCCAGCTTGACCGAAGGACTCGGCAGTCCCGAATTTCAGCGAGTTATGGCTGAGAATCCAGATCTCAAAAAGTTTAAACAGCGCATCCTTGGCACGGATTATTTCGTCATGGACCAGTGGCAGCTCGAAGAGCTGGCGAAAGTGCTGGAGCGCTGCCGGGTCAAGGTGGTCAGCCACGGCATCTCGGCCCAAACGCTGCGGCGCTGCTATGTCGAGCCGGCAGACACGGTCGAACAAGCCGTCGCCGACTGCCTCGCCGAGTACGGTCCGCAAGCGCGCGTGGCCGTCATTCCCAAGGGACCGTATGTCCTGCCTTATGTCGCCTGAATGGCGCTACGGCTCCTTTCCGGTCGCGGCCCGGATCGGATCGATAGGTGGAGTTTTGGTCTCTTGAAAGAGGATAAAAGCGACTGCGCCGCCCAAGGCGAGCAAGAGCAGCGCCTTAAACAGAAAAACGCGCCGCTGAAAGCGCCTTTCAACGTTGAGATCGAGCAGCATTTGCTGCAAAAACTCGATGCGCCGACCGATCGAAGCGTGCTGCCACGATTGCAAAAAGCCCGGCCGATCGCGGCTGATGCCATTGACGGCGGCCACTTTATCCAGCGCCCGGATGAACGTGTTGATGCCGGTCGGACACAATCCTTCGCCGCACGGAGCGAAATGGACCTCGTTCTCGTGTCCGCGGCAATTAGGCGAGGTACACGAGACGGCCCGGCAACCGAACACATCTGCCTGCCGCTCGCAACGGCGCGACAGAAAGCCGAATACCACGAAAATGTAGGCAAGCAAGACCGTCACCAGCGAGACGGCAGATACGCAGTCGGACGATTGGCTGTCCAGAGCGAACGGCAGCGGTCCCAGGTAGGAAGCAGCAATGTCCGTAACCAGCCAGCCGAGTACAAGGATACTGGTAGTAAGGAACCCGAAATAGTAGAGCATATGGTGATGGCGGATGTGGCCAACTTCGTGACCGAACACCGCCTCTATCTCGTCCGGCGTGAAATCTTCCAACAGACGATCGGTGAAGATAACGTAGCGGAGCCACGGCAAAATGCCGATCACCATAGCATTGGCCATGCCATGACGCGTGTTCCAGATCAGAATGTTGCTGCATCGAAAACGGAGCCGGCAGGCCGATGCTTCGAGGCGCCTGCGCAAGGGACCGGGCGGCATCGGCTTCAAACCGAGCATCAAACGTACGATCCAGGGCATGGCCGCGAAGACGATCAGCACCGCCGCGATCCCGAGAAAATGGACGGCCTGGGGATATTCCTTCCAGAGTTCCGGGAAGAGACGCTGCAATTC
>JAJPHU010000129.1 GCA_021325115.1 Planctomycetota bacterium
AAGAATGCAGGGCGTGCCGACCACGTACCCTGCATTCTTTCTGTTCGCCCTAAGCGGCTCTTTTTGCTTGCTACAATAGAGCTGTAGCTTCCACCCGGCAGCGTGAACGGCGGGGTGGCTCAAAATCAGGCAAAGTAACCATGCCGCGTGATTATTACGAAGTGCTGGGCGTTCCTCGCAACGCCTCTGAAGCCGACATCAAAAAAGCGTATCGCAAATTGGCGCGCCAGTATCACCCCGACCGCAACCCGGGCGACAAACAGGCTGAGGCGCGTTTCAAGGAAGTACAAGAAGCCTACGACGTGCTCAGTGACAAAACCAAGCGAGCGCAATACGATCGCTTCGGTTTCGCTGGTCCTGGCTTCGGCGGCCAGGGACCGTTTCGCGCCGAAGGCGGGCCGGCCGGTTTCGAGTTCCAGGGCATCAATCCCGAAGACCTGGAGAGTATTCTCGGCGCGTTCGGTGGCGGTGGTTTTGCCGATATGTTCGGCCGCCGGGCGCGTGGCCGCGCCCGCACGGCCCGGCCTCCCGAAAGCGTCGAGGCGGAGGTGGCCATCCCTTTCCTCAAGGCGGCTCTGGGCGGCACGGTGTCGCTCAACGTCGATGGCCGCGTCATCGATGTGCGCGTGCCGGCCGGCGTTGAAGAGGGCAAGAAGCTCCGCTTGGCCGGACAGGGGCCGGGTGGGGGCGATCTGCTGGTCCGCATCAAAATCGAGCCGCATCCTTACTTCCGCCGCGAGGGCAATAATGTCCTCCTGGAGGTGCCCATTTCGGTGACCGAAGCGATCCTGGGCGCCAAGGTAGACGTACCGACGCTGGACGGCACGCATCTGACGGTTACCGTACCGCCGGGCACATCAAGCGGAGCACGACTGCGGCTGCGTGGCAAGGGCATCGCTGGCGGCGATCAGTACATCGAAATCAAAATTGTGGCCCCGAAGGTTCACGACGAGCGCAGCCGAGAGCTTATTGAGGAGTTTGCGCGTCGCAATCCCCAAAATCCACGCGAACGTACACCGTGGAGCTGAAATGTCGTCATTTCGCTTCCGCAAGCACGAACACCTACGCCGCGCCGCCGATTTCCGCCGCGTCTACGAGCGCCGCCGCTCCGTCAGCGATCGTTGGCTGATCGTTTATGCCTGTGAGAACGGTCTGCCCTATCTGCGCTTGGGGCTGTCGGTATCGCGTAAAATGGGCGGGGCGGTCCAGCGCAATCGGCTACGCCGCCTGTGCCGCGAGGCGTTCCGCCTGACCCGTCCCGAGATGCCGACAGGACTCGATCTGATCCTCATTCCGCGCCAGCCGGAGCTGCCGTCGCTGGCAGAACTGAAGCAAGCGCTGCCGCGTTTGGTGCATCAGGTGGCGCGCAAACTGGAACGTGAGGCCAGCAAATCATGAGGGGCCGTCTGGGGGAAGGCGTTCGTTTGGTGATCTCAACCATGCTGATTGCCGGCGTGCGCTTCTACCAGGTCTGTCTGCGGCCGATGCTGCCCGCGGTGTGCCGCTTCGAGCCGAGTTGCAGCGAGTATTTCATTCAGGCGATCCATAAATATGGTCCGCTGCGCGGCGCTTGCAAGGGGGCCTGGCGCATCTGTCGCTGCAATCCCTTCTCGCAAGGGGGATTTGACCCGCCATGATTCGCCAGGGAAGGAACCTCCGTTTCGTTGGGGAAGTCTGGGGGCAATGATCGTCTGCCTGTGCGGCCAGGCCCTGTCTCCCCAAGGCCGTCTCCGCTCGAAGAACGCCACCTTCCTGCAGGGTACGCTGGTAGCGTGCCGCGATCTCGCCATATCGTTTGGCAGAGTGCTCCAGGGCACAGCACTGTTTTGTTTTATGCAGCGTTGCTCTCTCAGATCCAGCGTTGCAGGATCTCTTGCAAGACATCGCCCCAACTCGCCAGCGGCTCCTCGCTTTCCGGAACGAGCAGCTCGCTGTCGGCAGCGCCAAAAGCCGGCCGAGGACCATCGATTCGCAGGCAATGGATCGTGGTATCCCCAACGTTCAGTTGCCGCGGCCGCACATCGATCAAGAGCGTATGGCACAGACTGCGCTGCGCCCAGGCCGCGCACAACTCCACAAGTTTATTCTCCGGCTCCATCACTAACTGCACCGAACCGTGGGCGATCTCTTCTGTCAGCAGCGATGCCAGCAAAGCACGCTCGGCCTGCAGTGGATCGTTCCCATCCTCGATGATGAACAGAAAGCGAAACGACAACGCATCCGCGCTCAGCCATGCCGCTAATTTGCGGACAATCACATACAGCAGAGCGAGCAGCAGGACGCCGCGCTGATAATCCAGGCCACGATCCTTGAAGCGCGTCTGGTCCAGGTCGGGATAAAGGACGAAGACGAAGGTGCGACGGCGACGGCGGAACTGGTTCTCATCGCGCGCGTAGTACAGGAGTTCGTCGCGGAGGAATTTGATGTCGAAAAGATCGGGACGTTGATCGTCCTCCAGGTAGGCCAATTGCGAGTGCAGCAGGCTTTCGATGCTGCCGCGCGTAGCCAGTGAGGCGAAGCCGCCGACAGGATAGGTATCTGCATCGAGAATGTGCGTGGGCACGTCGCCGCGGTGCCGACGTGGTCGGAAACGATGGCGTGGCAAACTCTCCTCCAGCAGATGGGCAGCACGCAACACGTGACGCTCGGCCAATTGCTCGCCTTCCGGTTTGAGGGCGGTGCCGCGTTCGAGCTGAGAGATATCCTCCGGGCCTAACACTTCGGCGGTGCGTCGTGCTGCCGCGATCAACATTTCGTATTGCGGCATCAGCGCCGGATGCAGGCCGTCGCGCTCCAGCGATTCCCAGCCCTGCGCATGAACCTCGTTGGCTGGCGCTTCCAAGAGAGACTTGAGGACGCCGGGACTGAGACGCACTCCTTGAAAACCAGCACGCTCGGCGAACTGCCGGAGCACAAAAGCGAGGCCACGAACTTGATCGCGTCCTTTGTAGCGGCGCAGAGCATCGCTGGCCCGGCTGAATGTCCAGTCGGCGTAGAACTTGCCAAGGACATGATCCTCGTAGGTTCGCAGCAAGGCCATCCAAGGAGCCGGAAGCGTTAGCGAAGGAAGAGCCAGCACGGATGCTGCAGGCTCATTGGACGGTTCGCCGAAAGCGACGTGGCCGAGGTCGGCGAGAAAGCCCAAAGGCGGTAAATCCTGACCGGCAGAGGCTATCTCCAGCGCCCATTGCAATACCGGACGCACGCGGCCAGGCCGCGGCGGCAGTACGCGCTGTCCCCATAAGCCCTGAAGCAAGAAACAACGGGCTTCCTCTGCATTACGCAACTCGTATCGGCTCATAATAAATGGGGTTAGAGGGTTACTTCATCTACGGCTCGACCAATCCGTTTCCTAAATATCCAGCGTACACGAAGTCGCCCAATCACCCAATCACCTAACCTTCTAACCACCTAAAATCGGCATAACCGATTTCTTCCGCATTCCTGTTAATTCTGTAGTGTCTTTCGACCGAAGAATAGGATGATCGACTCCCAGCGTCTCGTCGGGATGGACGGCGTATTGTCATCCGCAAGCGGGGCAATCTGCCGAGATGGGTTTTGTGGACGAGGGCGGCATGAGTGTGAAGCAAATCGGGCTGACTGGTCTGTGCTGGCTCCTGTGCGGCCTGAGTTGGCTCCACGCTCAGGGGCCAGCAGGGGGGCCGACGGCTCCCGAAGCGCCATCCTTGTACACGCCGTTTCGCACGGACGTGGGCGGGGAAGCGCCGACCAACCCCGTAACTTCGGCAACGGGCAGCGGGCCGCTCAGCTCCGCCTTTCGGCCGGCGCCGGCAGGGACCACGCCGGAGGGCATTGCTCTCGACGAAGGCAGTCCGCCGCCGCCGCCGATGGTGCCCATTCCGCTGGCTCCGCCTCTCTCGCCTTATCTTAACTATGCTCACTCGCCCTGCTGTTGTGGCCCGGTTGGCAAATGCGGCGGACCTATCGGCTTTGACGTATTTATCCGCGCCGGTCTGGTCTTTCCCATCGGTCCAAGCATCTTTGATAGGTATCTGAATACCGGCTGGGATGTCGAGGGCGGCGCGCGCCTGTATCTGTTCAATCCACCTTCGACCGCCGCCTGGACTGCCACCATGAGCGTCAGCAATATGTACGAGCGCACCGGCAATAGCAATCAACCCGTCACCATGTTTAACGTGCCCGTGATTTTACCTCCGTCTCCTACCAGCACTTTCCCGGTTCGGAGCATCCAGGTCGTTCCGTCCATAGACCTGACGGTCAACTACCTTAACATGACCTTCGTGAACCTGGGCTTTGGCCGCGAATGGTGGCTATGCGGCTCGGCCGATCCCGGACAGACGCATGGTTGGAACTGGAAAGTCGGCCTCGACGGCGGTGGCCGCTGGGGGTCAGCCAAAGTGGCCTTCAACGAGATCCAGCATAAGACCGACGTCGTCGGCGGCCTATATGGCGCCATTTATAGCAATATCGAACATCCCTTCCGTTGCGGTATTCCCTTTGCTGGCGTGCGCCTCGAATACAATTACATCTGGACCAGCCTGTTGCAGGATCAGAATAACGGCGATTTTCAGAGTCTTAATCTACTCTTCCAACTTGGTGTGCGCTTCTGAGCGCCGTGCCGGCTGACGTCAACCGTTCGTCTGCTTTCCGAAAAGCGGACCATCAGATGTCCTTCAAGGGGCCGGTCGAATCACCGAACTGTTCCAGCTTCCTCACACCGAGAACATGGGCCATGCTGAGGTACAGGTTGGTCATCGGCTGATCGGGGTATTTGATGTACCGTCCCGTGTGCAAAGCGCCGCCGCCACAGCCAGCGAGCAGTATGGGCAAATTAGTGTGCGTGTGCCGGTTGCCGTCCGCATTACCGCTGCCATAGACGATCATCGAATTGTACAACAGCGTTTGCCCATCGACATCCTTAACCTGATTCAGCTTGTCGAGGAACCTGGCAAACTGTTGTACGTACCACAAGTCAATATCGGCCACTTTGTCGATCCATTCCTTGCGGTTTTGATGATGGGTCAAGTCGTGGTGGCCTTCGCTAATGCCGATTTGGTCAAAGGAACGATTGCTGCCATCGTGGGCGAGCAGAACGGTTGCCAGCCGAGTAGTGTCTGTCTGGAATGCCAGTACCAGCATGTCGAACAGAAGCTGGATGTGTTCGCCGTACTCGGCGGGAATACCCGGCGGCGTTTCGATGCCGGGATCTTTCACGGGGCCAAAACGTTCCGTTTTTTGAATGCGCGTCTCGACTTCGCGTATTCCCGTCAGGTATTGATCGAGTTTGTGTTTATCCGAGGGGCTCAGACGCTTGTACATGGACCGGGCATCGTCCAGCACGAAATCCAGCACCGACTTTTCTTCTTGCTGGCGGCGCAGCAGGTTCGCTTGCCGCTCACCCGGCTTGCCCTCGCCGAAGAGCCGCTCGAACACGCGGCGCGGATTGGTCTCCGGCGTTTTCGGTGTGGTGGGCGAGGTCCAGGAAAGATTGTACTGATAGGCGCAAGCGTAACCCGAATCGCACGCTCCGGTACGGGAACCGGTATCACAGCCGAGTTCCAAAGACGAGAAACGGGTCAGGTGTCCGTACGCCTTGGCCAGGACTTGATCGATGGATACGCCCGCGCGAACATTGGTGGCGCTTTTGTAGAGTCGCACGCCGGTTAGGAAGGTACCGTTGCCGCGGGCATGATCGCCCGGGCCATCCGGCCCCGGCTCGGCGTTCTTGTGTCCCAAACCGCCCAGAATTTGCAAGTGCGCCTTGTGCTTTTCCAAAGGCTGGAGCGTACGGCTCCACGGGAAGTCCGTTCCTTCGCGACTCGGCCACCAGGCGGAAGGAATAGCTCCGTTGGGGAAGTAAAGGAAGGCCGTGCGCAAGGGCGCTCCCGTAGCGGTGCAGGCCAGTTTCGCTGCACCGGGTGCAGCGAATAGCCCGCCTATTGGCAGCGATTCCAACAGCGGCAGGGCGATGCACGCCCCAGCCCCTCGCAGGAAGGTCCGTCGGCTGAGAGTTGCATACGGGAGTTTTGTGGACATAAGAAGGCTCCGTAAACCAGTTTCTCGTTTCGCCGTAAGCCAAAAGCGCACGCCTACAGCTCGCAGCGAAACCAAGTTATTCCTGTGGCCCCACGCGGCGCCGGCGCTGGAAAGCGGGCGATTCGAGAATGCCGCGGATCAACACCGAAGGACGGCCTCCAGCAGCGTCTAATTTCGTAACCAGTTCGTCGATCAGGTGCATATCGCAAGGCTCCAATCCCCGACCGAGAGCGTAGATTAGCATCTTCTCGGCTGTGCAGCGATAGAAGTCCAGGCGCCGAGTAGTGGCCAGAATCTTTTTTAACTCTTTTACATCTTTGAAAGACTCGCCGGTGAGCAATTGGCCGGCTGCCTCGATCGGCTGGTTCAACTCTTTATCGCGCCAGCGGCCCAGGGCGTTGAAGTTCTCAAACGCCAGACCAAGCGGGTCCATGCGGTTATGGCAAGAATTGCACAAGGGCTTGCTGCGATGAGCAGCAAGCATCTCTCGCAGCGTGGGCGGCTTGCCTTTGACTGCCCCCGCGGCTTGCTCGAGCGGTGGAAGGTCCGGCGGCGGCGGGGGCGGCGGTGTACCCAGAATGTTATCCAAAATGAACAGGCCACGCTTGACGGGAGAGGTGCGATCCGGGTTCGAGGTAGTAACGAGAAAGGTCGCTTGTGTCAGAATACCGCCGCGAGGGCTGTCCGGCGGCAGCGTCACTTTCTGCATTTGCTCTCCGTTTACTCCCTCAATGCCGTAATACTTGGCAAGTCGTTCGTTCAAGAAGGCGTAGTTGGCATCGAGAAGCTCCAGCAAGCTGCGGTCGTTGCGCACGACATACTCAAAGCTCATTTCGGTTTCCTGCCGCATCGCTCGGCGCAAATTGCCGGTCAGCTGAAATTGCCGGAAGCGGCGGAAGCCACGGAAGAAGTTGGTCCGGAGTTGTTCCAGCTCCTTCTTTTCCGCCTCCGTTAGCGATTCCCGCGGCTTACGGACCAGCTCGCGGAAGCGGGTGCGCATCTGCTCGGCTTGGGGATCTCTGGGCTGCTCCCGCGCCAGCACGGCAAACGCATTTACGTTTGCTGATTCGATCATCTGAGACTGAAGCCACTGCCCGACGAAATTCCGTATGAACTCACTGGAGCGCTTATCGGCCAACATGCGGCTGACCTGGGCAGAGAAGTTTTGCCGCAGCTTGTTCTGGGCTGCCAGGCGAAACAGCTCCTCGTCTGGCATCGTGGACCAGAGAAAATAAGACAATCGAGAGGCCAAAGCGTATTCATCGAGCAGGGGATAGCGGTCAGTCGAGTTCGGCAACGTTCCTTCTTCGCGGAACAAAAAGCGAGGCGAAGCCAGGATGATGGTCAGGGCCTGGGCCATACCCTCTTCAAATGTTCGTCCTGGCTTGGCGGCAGTTGCTTCAACCAGCCCCACCAGGCGATCTACCGTTTCTCGATCCACGGGGCGTCGAAAAGCCCGGCTGGCAAACGATTCCAGTATTTTGAAAGCGTAGCCACGACGCTGCTGCGGGTTGTCCGGGATGGAACCGGGGAAAAAACGTTCGTAGTTCGCCGGCCGAACCCCGTGTTCCTTGTCATCCATTGGCCCGCGGACAGTGACAGAGTTGAGCCGCAGGGTGAGGGAACGAACTTGCGGTTCCTTCGGCGTGAGCGGCTGAATTGCGATCGTCAAATCCTGTTTGCCGGTCTTCCAATCCTGCGTAAACTCGAAGTGATACGCTTTTCCAGCCTGCCGGCTGAATTCCTTGGAGAGTAGCACTTGACCGCCGCATTTGAAAAGCAAGCGGCATTTGTTGTAGTCGAATTGTCCCTCCACAAAGTTTTCACTCGCTGTCAGGTCCAGGACCACCTGGTAGCGCCCCCGGTATTTTGCCACGAAAGGATACGTTACCGTGGCAGCCTCGTAATAGGACAGGGAAAGCGGGCCATCACCCCTCCCTCTTTCATTCTTCCCTTCCGGCGTGAATCGTTGGCCGGGGATGCGTTGTTCCGCCGGCGTCCACGATTGAGTCGGCACCGCCTGGGCAACGATCGCTTTGGCCGCCGCGATATACTTTTCTAATAAGAGAGGCGAAATGTTCAAAACCTCGCCGATGGTATCGAAACCGTGCCCGGTATCGTCGGGAGGGAACTCGGCAGCGGT
>JAJPHU010000319.1 GCA_021325115.1 Planctomycetota bacterium
GGTGGCCAGGCCTACTATGGCAGTGCCGGCGCTGGCTCGGCGGCTTTTGGCGGCGCCATTGATTTGGAGGGCGCGTCCACGACCCTGGGTACAGCCACGCTGACGAACAGCGCTCTCACCAGTAACAAAATCAGCGGCGGCACGGGCGGCTTCGGCCAGACGGCGGGCCAAGGCGGCAGCGTATCAGGCGGCGGTCTGAACAGTTTCGATTACAATCTGTCGCTGACGTCTAGCCCTGTCTCTCTGAACCAGGCCAGCAGCGGCGCCGGCTCTGACGGCTACGTCGCTGGCGGCAACGCCGGAGTTGCCAATGGCGGCGGCATCGCCGCCAACGCCGATAATGCCTCCACACCTGTCACCTACAAGTTGACGAACAGTGACGTAAGCAACAATACCCTGACACAAGGCTCCGGGGGCAATTCACTAGGCGGCGGCGACGGCGGCAACGCCTCGCCCTCCGACGGAGTCGTGCCGGCGGGTGCTCAAGGCGGCGGCGTCAGTCTCATCAACGGCAATGTCAATATTCAGAACTCCCATGTCGATGGCAACAGCGCTACGGCCGGCGCAGGCGGCCATGGCGGCGACGGCTCCGGCGGCAATGGCGGCGCCGGAGGCGCCGCCCTGGGAGGCGGCGTCTTTTATCTGAATAACCTGGAGTTGGCTCAGTTGGCTGCCCCAGCCGCACCCACGCTTGTGATCGACAAAGGCAGCGGTTCATGGACAGCGCAGACCGCTTGGGTAGTCATTACCTATGTCAATAGTTTGGGTGAGACGGTCGGTTCGGCAGTGGCCTCCACAACGGTGTCATCGAGCGACGCTCTGACTATCGAGAGTCCGGCGGCGGCGGGCAGCGGGGCCACAGCGGCGACCGGCTGGTACGCCTACGTGGGAGTGGGAACGACGCAACCACCCCTCACTGCCTTGTATCGCCAGCAGCCCGACGGTCAACCGACACCCATCGGCACCAGCTTTATGCTCGCAGCCAATCCACTAACCACGGGCGCCAATCCACCGACGAACAGCCTGAATTTTACCTTCAACGGCGGCTCGGCTTCCAACAACAAGTTGACCGGCGGCGACGGCGGCTCGGGCGGCTATGCCAGTTCGATCGGCAGCAAATATGTTCCCGGCGGCAGCGGCGGCAACGGCGGAACCGTCGAAGGCGGCGGCATCTTCATCGAGGCCGGCCCGAGCAGCATCAATTACGTTGGCTCCTCGACCAGCACCTCTCACGCTTTTGGGATTAACAATCTCTCCATAGTCGGCAATATGCTGATCGGCGGCGCCGGCGCCAATGGCGGCGCCGGCTCGTCTTCGACGGGCACTACCATGCCGGGATCATTGGCTGCAGGGGGCAACGGCGGCAGTGCCGAGGGCGGTGGGATCTACAACAACAACCTCAACATGCCTGGTGGCCAGAGCGGCACGTTCTTCCTCACCAACAGCACCTTGGCCAATAACCAAGCTAGCGGCGGCCGCGGCGGCAATGGCGGCGTCGGCACCACCGGCAACGGCGGCCCCGGCGGCAATGGCGGCAACGGCGGCGATGGCCTCGGCGGCGGAATGTATGAAGGCGATAACACGACTCTAATGGTCGTCAATACTACCATTGGTGGTCCCTCGGCGGCCAATGTCCTTGCCGGCGGTCTGGGCGGCAATGGCGGCGATGCCGGCACACCCAATCAGGTGGCTTTCAATGATGGCGGCAATGGCGGCAACGGCGGCGACGTTAAAGGCGGCGGCATCTACGTGGACGGCGGCACTACCTCCTTTATCAATGACACCATTGCTTCCAATCTGGCCTTGGCATCGTCCTTGGGTGGCAGCGGCGGTGCCGGCGCCGGCAGTGGCGGCATGGCCGGCAGCTCCGGTACACCCGGCACGGGCAGCGGTGGCGGCATTTACGCCGCCTCCGGCACCGCCAACACTGTCGGCAACACTATCCTCGATCTCAACAACGCTGTCACCGGACCAAACGGCAACGGTAACTTCATTAGCGCTCCGCTGGCTGCACCTACCGCACCCACGCTTGTGGCTGACGACAGCGGCGGTGCCTGGACGGCACAGACTGCTTGGGTGCTCATCACCTACGTCAACAGCAACGGAGAGACAACCGGCTCGGCGTTATCCTCCATCGTTGTGCCGTCGGGCGGCACCTTGACGATCAACAGTCCAGCAGCGACAGGTAGTGGAATCGGAGCGGCAATCGGCTGGTATGCCTATGTAGGTGTGGGAGCAACACCTCCGACCGATACGGCGTTGTATCGCCAGCAACCTGCCGGTTCGCCGACTCCTATCGGCACCAACCTTACACTCACGGCCAATCCGACAACCACGGGTGCCAACCCACCGACCAGCAATACCGCAAATGCTGGTCATAACATCATCGGCAATAGCAACCGTGCTCTCGGCTTCAGCACTGCGTATGGCGATCGCATCAGCGTCAGCGCGGCGCAGTTGCGACTGGGACCACTCCAGAACAACGGCGGTCCCACCCCGACCGATGCCTTGCTGCCCGCTAATAACAACAATCCCCAGAATCCGGTTCCCGCTAGCATTGCTATCGACGCCGGCAACAACAACCTGATCCCCTTCGCTCTACTCGGCAATCCCTCTACAGACGAGCGCGGCTTTGCCCGTGTCTACAATGGTACGGTGGATGTCGGCGCTTTCGAGTACCAACCGCCCAGCATCTTTTCACTGAACACGACGGAAGCTGTTACCGGTAATCCGAGCTTTACCCTGATCATCCAGGGCAGTGCCTTTGAGCCGGGCGCGACGGTATCGTTCGGCACGGCAACGCTCACGCCCAGTAGCATCAGCGGTACCAACCAACTGGCCGTTACCATCCCGGCCAGTCTCCTGACTACTGCCGGCACCGTTAACGTCACTGTTAACAATCCCGACGGCAGCGGCACAGGAAGTGTAGTCAGTTCGAATGCCGTGGCCTTCACCATCAGTTCGACGCCGCTGCCCCCACCCTCGCCCTCACCGTCCCCATCTCCTTCGCCCTCGCCCTCACCCTCACCTTCACCTTCGCCGGCACCGGCGCCTGGCAGCAATGTGCCGACGGCCACTACCATTGTCAATGTCACCAATCAATATCCGGGATTTGTGCAATTGGAGACGGTGACGGTCGCTGTCGCCAGTGCCAATGGGTCTGTCGTCAACGAGGGAGTTGTCGCCATTCAGGTCGATGGGCAAACTGTCTTTGCCCCGGTGGTCAACGGCATGGCTACCGCCACGGTTGCCACCAGTCTGTTCGATTTGAACGTGCTGATCGATCTGTTTTTCCCACACCTGTTGACGGCCACCTACACGGACAGCAGCGGCACGTTCACGGGGTCAAGCGCCTTCGATACGGTGCCGGCCATCTTGTGGGACTTTTTCATGGCAGAACTGGCGCTCCAGCTGGTGTTTTAGGCAGCATCCGGTTGTTGGCCTCTCCTAGAGCAAGCAGCGGGACCTACCGCCACAGCAGTCGCAGCTGTTGCGCTGGCTACATTGGTTGATCGAGACGGTCAAGGACTGGTTGGCAGAGCGGTTTAGTATCAAGCGTATCTGGACTCGGGATCTGTGGCAACCGGATCGTGCGTAAGTATGTAAGATTTCAGCCGCACTATCGCTGCTTAGGTGAACGTTAGTTTAGTCCGAGGTGGGCTTGCCTCTACCGAGTCTGATTGGTAATTTTCTTGTCATGTTGTTCAGTTACAGGCTAATTCTGGTACCTCTCTTATCAGCCGGTGATTCTGTTCGACGATCCTGCTGCAATGCGGTTCTTTATTCGCTTCTTCCCTTAATGTCCTTTGATCCGGGCTTCACGTGAAGTAACCGCTGATTCTGACGGCGTGCCCGTCCTATCGCTCTCTGGTGCTGATCTGCGTCCCACTGCCGATCTGGCCCTTTGGGCTGAACCGGTCTTTCGAGGCCGGTAGAGGGGGCCGGCGCCCCCCACGGGCTGCAAACCCGCTTGAGGGTGTGGTAAAGACGCATCCTGCTCGGTTCGACTCCGAGACCGGCCTTTGGACAGGAACTTAGAAACGAGGAGGTCCGATTGGTGGAACAATTCGAACACGTTGCTTGTACCGTTTGTGGCTGTGTTTGCGATGATCTGCGAGTAACTGTGGAGGAAGGCCGGATCAGCAAGTGCGAGGGTGCTTGCCGTTTGGCCGAACCGTGGTTTCTCAGTCAGGGAGATCACCGGCCGCCTGTTGCTTTGATCGAAGGACAACCCGTATCACTGGATACGGCGGTAGTTCGGGCAGCCGATATCCTGCGAGCCGCTTCAAGTCCTTTGATCTACGGCTTGTCACGCAGTAGCACAGATGGGCAGCGTGCAGCGGTTGCTTTGGGTGAGCGAATCGGAGCCACTATCGACACGACTGCCTCTCTCTGTCATGCTCCTTCCGTCGTAGCGCTCCAAGAGGTCGGTGAAGTCACATGCACTCTGGGAGAGGTCAAGAATCGAGCCGATCTCGTGATCTTCTGGGGATCGAACCCGGTTGCAAGCCATCCACGGCACTTCGAGCGTTACGCGCTGCTGCCAGAAGGCCGATTCATCCCCGGCGGTCGCGCAGACCGTACCCTTGTGGTAGCTGATGTGAAACCGACCCCAACCACTGAAATCGCGGACATTTTCTTGCCCATCGAACCTGGGAGCGATTTCGAGGTCCTTACGACTTTGAGGTGCTTGGTCCGAGGAATTCCGGTGAAGGCAGCTTCCTCGAGCGGCGCTCCTCTGGCCATGTTGGAAGATTTGGCTGAACGAATGAAGACGTGTCGATATGGGATCATCTTCTTCGGCTTGGGGCTAAGCATGACGGGCTTGGGCCACCACAACGTGGCAGCATTGCTTTTGTTGGTTGGTGACCTGAACAACTACACCCGGTTTTGTGCCCGAAAGATGCGCATTCCGGGAGACGTGACAGGAGCAGACATGGTACTGGCCTGGCAGACCGGCTACCCGTTTAGTGTCAACTTTGCAAGAGGTTATCCCCGCTACAACCCCGACGAGTTTTCTGCCCAAGGGATGCTGGAGCGTGAGGAGGTTGATGCCTGCTTACTGGTGGGCAGCGAAGGGGTGGCCCGCTTCTCGGAGAAGGCATTGGCATATCTGCGCCGCCTACCCATCATTGCCTTAGATTATCCTCCTGTTGAGTCGTTGATCGTACCGACAATACGCTTCACGACCGCGGTCTATGGCATCCATCGGCCCGGCACTGCCTACCGAATGGATGGCGTTCCAATTCCGCTCCGATCCTTCCTTCACACGGCGTATCCAAGTGACTGCGATGTCTTGAACATGATTGTGGACCGGTGTATGGAGGACAGATCCCTGTACAAACTCATGGAAGTGAAGTAATGTCTGTCCGTCGAGTCATGCCGGCAAGAACAATAGAATGCTTTGTGGTGTTGATGGTCGGGGCCATAAGGTCATCGAACGCCCAAGAAGGGCAATTGGCGGTACGACTACACCGCTGCCCGTCGCGAGGTCCGAGAGAAGCAGCGATCGACCGTCATGGACTTTGGCACCGCGAACTGCTTTTGGTGCAAGAAACTCGAGGTCTCGACATTCCGCCTCCCCTTTTTCCCCCACAAAGGGGAGGAGTAAAAGGGTCATAATCATCCGCGCCGCGTATATCGTATCTGTGCAGGGTATGTCGCCCCTTTACCGATAACACGGTTTCAGGAGACCGCACGATGTCCGTCTTGCTCATTGGCACGCTCGATACCAAGGGCGTTGAGTTCCAGTTTGTCCGCGATCTCCTCAATCAAGCCGGTGTAGGTACCTTGGTGATCGATGCTGGCGTGATGGGGCCGCCGTACTTTACTCCCGATGTGCCGCGCGAGCAGGTCTTCACAGCAGCGGGAACCAGTTTGGAAGCGGTTCAGCGTGCCGGCGACCGCGGCCAGGCCATCGAAGCAGCGGCACGCGGAGCGGCGGCCTGTGCCCAGCTGTACGCACGCGATGTGGCCGGCATTTTGGGGTTGGGTGGCTCGGCCGGCACCACCATCGGCACCGCTGTTATGCGTGCTTTTCCGTTCGGGGTGCCTAAACTCATGGTCAGCACACTCGCCAGCGGACAAGTCCGTCCTTATGTCGGCGTCCGCGATATCCTGATGATGAACTCAGTTGTGGACCTTAGCGGTCTTAATCGCCTCAGTCGCACCGTCTTGACTAACGCTGCCAACGCCATGATCGGCATGCTTAAAGGAGCGACGCGACCAGTCGCTGAAGTGGCTCTGGCAGGCAGCAAACCGATGGTCACTGCAACCATGTTCGGCGTCACCACGCCCTGTGTCGAGGCGGCACGCAAAATCTTGGAGAGACAAGACTACGAGGTGCTGGTTTTTCACGCCACCGGCACCGGCGGCTTGACGATGGAATCCTTCATCCGCGATGGTTTGGTCCGCGGCGTACTCGATCTGACGACGACGGAATTGGCCGATGAGTTGGTAGGCGGCATTCTGTCGGCGGGGCGAGATCGGCTAACCGCCGCAGGGTTGTGTGGTGTGCCGCAGGTCATCTCGCTGGGCGCCCTCGATATGGTGAATTTTGGCCCTCCCCAAACGGTGCCGGAGAAGTTTCGCGGTCGTCGCTTCTATCTGCACAATCCCAACGTCACGCTCCTGCGCACCACGCCGGAGGAAAACGACGAGTTGGGCAAAGAAATCGCCCACAAGGCCAGCGCTGCACGCGGACCGACGGCCGTGCTGGTGCCGCGTAAAGGCGTGTCCGCCCTCGATGCCGAAGGGCAACCGTTCTGGTGGCCCGAAGCCGATGCCGCCCTGTTTCAAAGCCTGCGTAATTGGATGAGTCCGCAAGTGCGGCTCCTGGAATTCGATCTGCACATCAACGACCCTACTTTTGCTGAGATAGCGGTGCGGACATTGTTGGAGATGATGAAGGGAGAGAAGTCTTTCGTTCTGCCATGAGTGGCAGGTGAGCATGGGAACTTCCCACGCTCATCTGCCACTCATGGCGAAGGGCTTTCCGTTAACCCTTGGGATCACTCGTTTTGGCATGAGGCGGTGATGACGGCGAGGGCAGCATCAGACCGCCGTCCGTTTTTTTGCTTGGCTCGCCGCTCTTGGGTTCTAGCCATTGCTGGAGCTTTTGTTCCCCTTTCTGCAAGTCGGCACTAATCTTGTTGGTATTGATGTCGATGTTGACGCTGTGCTGTCCGGGCACCGAGGCGGGCTGGCTGCGCACCTTGTACCAGCCCAGATACCAGCCTACACCCACGACTGTCAGCAGCGCCGCCGCGAACAACGCCAGCATGTTGCGCATGATTCCACCTCTCCTCCCGAACTGTATTGCCCGCCCGCGGTGCCAGCAAAGGCTGTCTTTGTTGGCGCCGCAGGCGGGCAAGCTATATTGCCCGTTAACGCCTGTACCACAGTCGGTAACTCGTCGTCCAGAGCAACCTAAAGCGAAGGCGTCTTGCGAAGCCGAAGCAGGGACGGTATCTTGGGCACAACCTTCGTAATCCGCGCCGGCCGCGTCGCAAACCGCTCTTGACAGCCCCCCGCCCAGACAGCGTATGCTGCTACAAGCGTTTTAACCGTCCGAGCCTGTATCCACGATGCCTTGGTTGAAACGCACGACGGGGGAGGCGAAGATAGACCGAGAAAAAGAGAAGGGGCCGTGCGTTCCCATACAGATTACAAAGTGTGGGAACAAGAGCGGAAGTGTGGTTTGACGCAATCGATGGTCCCTGGATAAAATAATAGATGAGAAAGAAGGACCGGACACGACCCGGGATGGTCCGAAGCGTGGCAAGCCAGCGACAGGCAAGCCCCGGTCGCTGTCCTTTCCTTCGTGGTTCGTTTTGTCAAACCGGAACAAGCCGTTTTCTCTCCCGGACATATTGTCATCCTCGCGTGGGACCCAAGCGCGGGAGTGAAGATGGCGGTGGATGCGCCGCATCGCCGCCCTTCGCTCTTGATGGTTTGTTTGGCCGGCCTGGAATTCCCCCGCCAGCCTTATCCACGGCGCCTGCGCCCGCGCGCTGTTTCTTAGGAGGTATCGAACGATGGTATCGACAGGGAAGGCCCTGATTGCCAGCCTTCGTCAACAACAGAACCTCAGCGATTATCGCAAAATTCATTGGGAAGGGACTTTCGAGGAATATCTCGACATTGTTGCCGAGCATCCCGAAGTGACCCGTACCGCTTACCAGCGCCTTTACGACATGATCCTCTCGCATGGCACCGAAGAGGTGTTCGAGAACAAAGAGAAGATCATCCGCTATAAATTTTTCACCGAGTACGCCGCCAAGTACGACGACGGCATTTTCGGCATCGATCGGCCGTTGATGCAACTGGTCAACACATTCAAATCGGCGGCCAAGGGCTACGGCACCGAACGGCGCGTGCTGCTCTTGCATGGCCCGGTTGGCAGCGCCAAAAGCACCATTGCCCGCCTGCTCAAGCGCGGCCTGGAAGACTACTCGCGTACCGATGCCGGCATGTTGTTCAGCTTCGCCTGGAAGGGACGTGACGGCGCCCCATCACAAAAGTGTCCCATGCATGAGGAGCCGCTGCATCTGGTGCCGCATGACCTGCGCCCCGCGCTGTTGGCCAAGCTCAACGCCGGCCATAAGACCGGCGATTACGAAGTGACCATTCGCGGCGACCTCTGCCCGTTCTGCCGCCAGATGTTCAATGAGCGCCTTGCCCAGCACGACGGCGATTGGGCCCGTATGCTCGAAGATATCAAGGTCTTCCGCCTCATCCTCTCCGAACAGGACCGCATCGGCATCGGTACCTTCCAACCCAAGGACGAAAAGAACCAGGACTCAACCGAGTTAACTGGCGATATTAACTATCGCAAAATTGCGGAATATGGCACCGATAGTGATCCGCGTGCCTTCAATTTTGACGGGGAATTAAACATCGCCAACCGCGGTCTGGTCGAGTTCATCGAAGTGCTGAAGCTGGATGTGGCCTTCCTTTACGATCTGCTGGGTGCTTCGCAGGAACACAAAATTAAGCCGAAAAAGTTTGCCCAGACGGACATTGACGAAGTCATCCTGGGCCACACCAATGAGCCGGAATATCGACGCTTGCAGAATAATGAATTCATGGAAGCGTTGCGTGACCGCACCGTGAAGATCGACATCCCCTATGTGACGCGCCTCAAGGACGAGATCAAAATCTACGAGAAGGACTTCAATCCGCAGCGTGTCAAAGGCAAACACATTGCGCCACATACCATTGAGATCGCAGCCATGTGGGCGGTGCTGACGCGACTGGTGCAGCCCAAGCACGCCAATCTGACGCTGCTGCAAAAACTCAAGCTGTATAACGGCAAGACGCTACCCGGCTTCACGGAAGACAACGTCATCGAGTTGAAACGCGAAGCTGTCAACGAAGGCATGCACGGCATCAGCCCGCGCTATATCCAGGACAAAATCAGCAACGCCATCGTCGCCCATCCGGACGAAGATAGCGTCAATCCGTTCATGGTGTTGCACGAACTGGAGGCTGGCCTGCGCCATCATTCACTCATCACCAGTCAGGAGCAGTTGCAACACTACAAAGAACTGCTGTCGGTAGTCAAGGAAGAATACGAGGATATTGTCAAGAATGAAGTGCAGCGTGCCATCGCTGCCGACGAAGATGCCCTGGCGCGGCTGTGCTCCAACTATATCGACAATGTCAAGGCGTACACACAGCGCGAGAAGGTTCGCAACCGCTACACCGGCAACTATGAGGAGCCGGACGAACGACTGATGCGTTCGGTCGAGGAGAAAATTGATATCCCCGAAGGCCGCAAGGACGACTTCCGCCGCGAGATCATGAACTACATCGGCGCCTTGGCTATCGACGGCAAGCGCTTCGATTATAAGACTAATGAACGCTTGCAAAAGGCACTGGAGTTGAAGCTGTTCGAGGACCAGAAGGACACTATTAAGCTGACCAGCCTGGTATCTAACGTCATGGACAAAGCGACGCAGGAAAAGATCGACGTGGTGAAGAGCCGGCTCATCCGCAATTACGGTTATAATGAAAGCAGTGCGACCGACGTGTTGACCTTTGTGGCCAGCATCTTCGCCCGTGGGCATACGAAGAAGTAAGAAGAGAACGCCTCCATGTCGCGATGCTTATTTACGATTTGCGGTGGAGGATACGTTCTCGATTAAAGGTCGGGGTCTGGGTTCTGGTCCCTGGAATACTCCTTATTGGGGAGGAGCGGTTCCACGTTGATGATCCTCTCCTCCTCAAGCGACCAGGCGGAACAAAGATTACCACGACCATCGGTGGGCTTGAGATTCTCTGTCCGAACCCGTGGTGCGACGTTGTGGTGTTGCTTAAGGAGTTATCCCAGGAAGATGTTTCCGTGGTACCGAAGTAGAGTCCACAATCGAGGCAGTGCTTGATCGATGAGTTATACGGATTTTACTCTTGAGTCGCTGCAACAGACCTTTGGGTTATCCGTTGAAGCACAGCTGTTCAGTGAACGCCATCACACGCCGGTCGAGCCTCTGTTCGGCTGCGTCACGACGGGGGAAACCTGGCAGTTCTTACGGTTGGAAAACAATCGCTTGTATCTCGATACCCAGCGATTGGAAAACAATCGCTTGTATCTCGATACCCAGCGATATTTCATCAACGAGATCGACAAAATCCTGGGCATCCTCACAACCATCATGAAGGCGCCGCCCGGACAACAAACGAGCAACGCCGCCTGACCGAGGGTGTAGCGTTTCGGCCTAGGAGGATTCATCGTGGGACAGAAAATCGAACGCGATTATCAACGCTTCAAAAAGCTGGTGCGCGGCAAGGTCAAGAGTAACTTGTCCAAGTACATCAGCCGCGGCGAGATGATCGGCAAAAAGGGCAAAGACCTGGTCAGCATTCCGCTGCCGCAGATCGAGATCCCGCAGTTCCGTTATGGCAACAAAGGCTCCGGCGGTGTTGGCCAAGGCGATGGCCAAATCGGTCAGCCGCTCGGTCCCGGCCAAGGTCAGCCGTCCAAGGGAGCCGGTGATCAGCCCGGCGGACACATCCTCGAAGTCGAGTTGACCCTGGAGGAGATGGCCGCCATCCTTGGTGAAGAGTTGGCCCTGCCGCGCATCGAGCCGCGCGGCAAGAAGAACATCATCACCACCCGCGACAAGTACACCGGCATTCGCCAGGCCGGCCCTGAATCGCTGCGCCACTTTAAGCGCACTTTCAAGCGAGCGCTGCGGCGGCAGATCGCCTCACACGCCTACGATCCGGCCAACCCCATTGTCGTGCCCATCCGCCAGGACAAACAATATCGTAGCTGGAAAGATATTCACCTGCCGCAGAGCGTCGCCGTCCTCATTTACATGATGGACGTGTCCGGCTCCATGACCGATGAGCAAAAGGAGATCGTCCGCATCGAGGCGTTCTGGATCGACACCTGGATCAAGGCCCATTATCAGGGCGTTGAGACGGTATACATCATCCACGACGCCGCGGCTCAGGAAGTGGACGAACACACTTTCTACCACACACGCGAATCAGGCGGCACCAAGATCAGCTCAGCCTACAGCTTGGCCGACAAGATCATCACCGTGCGCTATCCGCCGGACCAGTGGAACATTTACGCTTTCCACTTCTCCGACGGTGACAACTGGGGCGACGATACCACGCACTGCCTGGAAATATTGCAAGAAAAAATACTGCCGCGGGTCAACCTGTTCGGTTACGGACAGGTGGAAAGTCCTTACGGCAGTGGCGAATTTTTTGAGTACGTCCACGAATTGCTCGGCGAACGTCCCAATGTGGTGTGCAGCCGCATCCCTGATCGCGACGCCATTTTGGGTTCGATCAAGGAGTTTCTCGGCACTGGCCGATAATCCTCCCCGCTGGCGCCGAGATAGGCGAACGGCCGGCATCAATCGGCAAGGTTCGTCTTACCAGCCGGCTGACGCCGGCCGCTCGCCCAGGACTTGCTTGCTTCCCTCAGGTGAAAAACATGGACACGCCATACGATACCACTCTGCCTCCCCATCTGCGCTCGCTCCAAGAGGAAATCGAGGGCTACGCGCGCGAATATGGACTCGATTTCTTCCGCACCATCTTCGAGGTCGTTGACGCCGACGATCTCAATGAGATCGCCGCCTATGGCGGCTTCCCGACGCGCTATCCGCATTGGTCATTTGGCATGGCCTACGAAGAGCTGCGCAAAGGCTACGATTACGGCCTGTCGAAGATTTATGAAATGGTCATCAACAACGATCCGTGTTATGCGTATTTGATGCGCAGCAATCACACGGTCGATCAGAAATTGGTGATGGCTCATGTCTATGGACATTGTGATTTTTTCAAGAACAACGCCTACTTTGGGCACACGAATCGCAAGATGATGGATGAGATGGCCAATCATGGCGCTCGCATCCGCAGTTACGTCGAGCGCTTCGGCGAGGATGAGGTGGAGTCATTTCTCGACCGCTGCATGTCGATTGACGATTTGATTGACGTACATTCGACGGCCATCCGTCGCCGCGAGCCGGTGTCGCGCTACGATTTCGCTCCGGAAAAAGACGACAACGAGGAAGTACGTCCAACACGCTTCAAGAGCAAAGACTATATGGATGACTACATCAATCCGCGCGAATTGCTCAAGAAGGAAGAAGAAGAGCGCCGTAAGGCCAAGGAGCAAACAGCCCGTAGCTTTCCGGAACATCCGGAAAAGGACATATTACTCTTCCTGATCGAGCATGCCCCCTTGAAAAACTGGCAGCGTGACATTCTGGAAATCATCCGCGATGAGGCGTACTATTTTGCACCTCAAGGGATGACCAAGATCATGAACGAAGGCTGGGCGTCGTACTGGCATTCGACGATCATGACGCAAAAGGTGTTAAATCCTTCTGAAATGATCGATTACGCCGATCACCACTCCGGCACGATGGCCACATCGCGCACGCGCATCAATCCCTACAAGTTGGGCATTGAGCTTCTCCGCGACATCGAGCATCGCTGGAACACCGGCAAGTTCGGCAAAGAGTACGAAGAATGCGACGATTTGGAAAAACGCCGCAACTGGGACAAGCAGTTGGGGCTGGGGCGGCAAAAAATCTTCGAGGTGCGCCGCATCCATAACGATATTACCTTCATCGATACGTTCCTGACTCCTGAGTTCTGCGTACAGCACAATATGTTCAGCTATGCCTGGCAAGAACAGGCGGGCGGCTACTTCATTGAGTCGCGTGAGTTTGAGAAGATCAAGCAGCGGCTATTATTCAGCTTGACGAATTTCGGGAAACCGTGGATCTATGTAGTAGACGGCAATTTCCGCAACCGCGGTGAATTGCTGCTCAAGCACCAGCACACCGGCGTTGAACTGCGCCTCGATCAGGCCGCCGACACGCTGGCGAACATCCAGTATATCTGGAGCAGGCCGGTGCATCTGCAAACGCTCGTCGATGGCAAGCCCACCATGCTTTCCTTCGACGGCACCGAACACAGCATCAAAACCGGAGGAGAGATCGATGAGCCTCGA
>JAJPHU010000048.1 GCA_021325115.1 Planctomycetota bacterium
CGCACAAGCGGCGATGCGGGGACTCGTCTCCGCCGCTGCGTGGAAACTGGCGATGCGTTGGGCGAGGTACTCGATCTGCGAAACATCGAGTTCGCCTCGACGGAGCCGGTTGAGCAATGTCGCCTGTTCTGGCAGGCGCTCCATTTGCACCGCCCATTCGAGAGCTTCGCCAGCGCCACCGAAGCGAAGGCCAGCGCCACTCCGCGTCACGGGCACGACTCCCTGGTAGACGGCCGGGGCTAGCCGGCGATTGAGACGTACTTCCTCCGCGCAAAAATGGCGACGGGCTTCCAACGTACGAAAATCGAGGAACCCCAAAGCAACCGGCTTCTTGATCTTGTAAGCCCATCGCCCCGCCAGGAAGATTACCGAGATGTGTGTCTGGCGAACCTGAACCTCATCGGGCGGTTCGGGATACGCCGCGGGGTTAGACAGAGCTTCAATTAGCTGGCCAAGCTCCATCAGACTTTCCTCTCGTTGAGACATCGGCCCATAACACCAACCAGGAAGAGAAATTTCTGCTTGCGCGGCGGGCGGATAGTAAAGTTCTTTCGTAGCAAGAGAAGTGCCAAGGAGACCCAAGGTCGAAACCTGCCATTGGCGCGGCTGTCTGCCAGTTGGAGGACGGAGCGCCTATGCGTTTCCGCACACAGATGCCGCCTTTTCCGCACAGAGAGGCGCATGTTTTTCTCTAGCTGCAGTGCCAAGCAGCCCTACAAACGGCGATCTTTCCCGCTGTTCAGGCATTGGTAGGATATTTGCATACCCGCTCGCCAGAAACATCAAAGGTCTTACCGAGATTAAACTACTGTGAATATCGAAGACATCTATCGCCGTTATCAGGAATTGCAGGTTTGGGTGGGTTGGACGGAGGAGTCTGCGCGGCGTGTGGCGGCGACGGTCGAACTGATCACGCCCCACCTCGTTGCTCTGATCGACGATTTCTACGACGAAATTGGCCGTCATCCCAACGCCCGCAAGGTCATCACCGGCGGGCAGGCCCAAATTGAGCGCCTCAAGGGCACACTGAGGCAATGGCTGCGCGAACTGCTCAGCGGCCGCTACGATCGCGACTATGTCGCCCGCCGCTGGCAAGTCGGTTGGCGACACGTCGAGATTGGCCTCGAACAGGTCTATACCAACGCTGCCTTGTCGCGGCTGCGAATCGGACTGATGCGGGTACTGCACGAAAACTGGTCTGGTGATCAGAGAGATTTGCAAGAAACGGTGCGGGCGCTCAACAAACTACTTGATTTGGACTTGGCCATCATCGAGGACGCCTATCAGTACGAATATGCTGCGCGGCTGCAACGCAGCGAACGGCTGGCAGCCATCGGGCAAGTGGCTGGCGGGGTTGCTCATGAGCTGCGAAACCCTCTAAACGTCATCAAAACTTCGGTCTATTTCTTGCTTAACGCCCACAATCCCTCGTCGGAAAAAAGAGCTGAGCATCTTCAACGCATCGAGAGACACGTCTCCTTGGCCGACGGCGTTATCACGGCTTTATCGAACTTTGCCAAGATGCCAGCGCCCAAGCGGATGCCGTTTGCTGTGGAACAATGCCTCCGTGAGGCGCTGGAGACCAATCCGTTACCAGAAACGGTTCAACTGGCCCTTGATTGCCCTGCTTCGCTGTCGCCTGCACTGGCCGACATCGATCAGGTCCGTATTGTCTTCGCCAACCTGATTCGCAATGCCTGCGAGGCCATGCCGCAGGGAGGCCAACTATCCGTGACGACACGAGTCGTGAGCGGCGGCATGGAGATAGATGTGGCTGACACCGGCACGGGCATTCCTCCCGAATACCTCAGCCGCGTGATGGAACCACTATATTCGACCAAGACACGCGGATTGGGGTTGGGGCTATCCATCGCCCGAGCTATTGTGGAGAAGAACGGCGGTAGCCTGCGCGTGGTCAGCAAGCCAGGCAAGGGCAGCACCTTCACCGTATTCTTGCAGACAGAGCACCCTCAGGAGACCCACCGCTTATGACTCATTCTGCGTCGATCCTCGTTGTCGATGACGAGGCCGATACTTGTCGCAATCTGTCGGACATTCTCACGGACGTGGGCTATCAGGTGGATACCGCCTTGGATGGTTTTGCCGCCCTGAAACTGGTCCGCCAGAAATGTTATGACATCGCTCTCTTGGATCTGAAGATGCCCGGCATGGATGGTCTGACGCTGTACCGCCAACTGCGTAAGATCTGCTCCAAGACGGTGGCGCTCGTCGTGACAGCCTACGCCAACGAAGCCACGGCCGAAGAAGCGTTGGCTGCAGGGGCGTGGCAGGTGCTGCCCAAGCCGGTGGACCTGGAGCGATTACTGTGCCTGGTGGAAGAAGCGCTAAACCAACCGTTGGTGCTGATCGTCGACGATGATCCGGACTTGTGCGCCAACCTGTGGGATTTGTTGCGCGAGCGTGGCTACCGCGTGGTCATCGCCCACGAGGAGGACGAGGCTGCCCACCATCTCCAGGAACACGCCTTTTCTATTGTGTTGATCGACATGAAGCTGCCGCGTGGTGATGGCAGTCAGGTGTTTCAGCGTGTACGGCAGAGCAATCCGCAAGCTCATACCGTGGTCATCACCGGTCATCGCGTTGAGTTAGACCCGCTCGTACAGCGTGTGCTGGCTGAAGGGGCTGACGCAGTGTGCTATAAACCGTTTGACGTGCCGCACCTGCTGTCTACGTTGCAGCGGCTGACGGAGAGATCAAGACCGCAGTCTTAAGGGAGCGGAGAGGGTAATCCTCATGTTGGCGGAGACCAATCTTCGTGTGCTCGTAGTAGATGACGATGCCGACACGCGAAACAATCTGCGCGACATCCTAGAATTGGATAACTACCAGGTCGAGACGGCGGGCAGCATCGCCGAGGTGTTGCAACGTGGCAACTGGGATTGCTTCTCGGCCATTCTCCTCGACCGACGGCTACCCGATGGCGACGCCGAGGAATTGCTGCCCCGCCTGCGTCAATGGGCACCCGAAGCAGCCATCCTCATCGTCACCGGCTACGCCGATCTGCAAGACGCCATCGCCGCCCTGCGGCAAGGAGCAGCGGACTACATTTTGAAGCCAATTAACGCCGACGCTCTCCGTCTCAGCCTGACGCGGATCAGGGACCAGCGACGCTTGAAAGAGCGGGCCTTGCAGGCGGAGCGCTTGGCGGCCATCGGTCAGATGATGGCTGGGCTGGCTCACGAGAGCGGCAACGCCTTGGCCCGCAGTCAAGCCTGCCTGGAAATGCTGGCGTTGGAAGTAGCAGATCGTCCCGAAGCGTTGCATTTGATCGCCCGCATTCAGAAAGCGCAGGAACACCTCCAGCAGCTCTACAGTGAGGTACGCAACTACGCCGCTCCGCTGAAACTAGAACGCCAGAAACTTTCGGTGCGCTCTATCTGGCGGCAAGCCTGGGCCAACCTGACCGAACAGCGGCGTGGCCGTACTGCCCTCTTGCGAGAAGAAGGCGAGGACATCGATCTGCATTGTCGAGTCGATGCGTTTCGGCTGGAGCAGGTTTTTCGCAACATTCTGGAGAACGCCTTGGCAGCGTGTGCGGATCCTGTGGAAATCACGGTGATTTGTTCCGCTGGCCAGTTGATGGATGGTCAGCCGGCCCTGCGGATCGCTGTGCGTGACAACGGGCCGGGCCTAAATGCGGAGCAACGGCAACGCATTTTCGAGCCGTTTTTCACTACCAAGACCAAAGGCACCGGTTTAGGCATGGCAATTGCTAAACGAATCGTTGAAGCGCACGGCGGCCAGATCGCGGTCGGAACGCCGCCGGGTCGCGGAGCGGAAATTCAATTGCTTTTACCACGAGGGGACCCCTGATGCCATCATTGCGTATCGTCGTCGCCGATGATGAACCAGACATGCGTGATTATTTCTGCAAAATCCTCCCGCGCTTGGGGCATACTGTGGCAGCGGCGGCCGAGAACGGCGAACAGTTGGTCGATTTTTGCCGCTTCTATCGACCTGATCTGGTCCTCACCGACATCAAGATGCCCGGCATGGATGGTATCCAGGCCGCTCTAAAAATCTACGAGGAAACACCCACTCCTGTCATCCTTGTTTCCGCGCATAGCGATACCAGGCTCCTCGAACGGGCGGAAGCCGATCCGATCATGGCTTATCTGGTCAAGCCGATCAAGCAAACGGAACTGGAGCCGACTATTCGTCTGGCCATGCATCGCTTCGAGCAATTCGAGGCATTGCGCCGCGAGGCGTCCGATGCACGCCAGGCGCTGGAAGACCGCAAGATCATCGAGCGGGCCAAGGGCATCCTAATGAAGGAATTAGGCTTGAGTGAGGCGGAAGCTTTTCGTCGCCTCCAGAAAACAGCCAGCGCAAAGAACCTCAGACTGATCGAAGTGGCACAGCTGGCACTGACGACAGCGAAAGCCATGCAGAAATCGTGAACGAGCCTGGCACTGTGCCACAATCCATCTCTTTCTGTGCCGACTCGCACACAGCAAGGCAAATTCGCGTGTTGGTGCAGATGCACGCTTTCCACGGCGGGACGCTGGGGGCGCTGTGGGAGGGCATCAAGTTTGAAGCGCGACGTTTTAGTGACGTCGAGCGATTGGCTTTCGTAGGGGATCGCAAGTGGGAAACGGGCATGGAGGCGTTTTGCAAACCGTTCACCCGTACCGTCATTCGCTACTTCGACGAGGCCAATTACGAGGAAGCTCTCGGCTGGATCATGGAGGGTGTCTCTCAGCCGGCATGAGACGGACATGAGCCACCGCGTCGGTTTTGGCCTCTAATCGAGGCCGCCCGGTGTTTGCCGCTTTCTGTCCTCGCCGGGTTGTCGCCAAACAGCAAGGAAAGGTACCTGTTCCTTGCTGTCCGGACAATAGTTGAAATTGTCTAGCAATGGCTGCGTGAGAAACGAGGGCCCATGTAGCCTTGGGAGCAGAGATTTGGTATGTTCATAAGGGAGACATTTCCGGCGAACAGTCTCTCCGGGTACTTTTACTTTCTCTGTCCCAAGAAACGTATGGCCGGTGCGACGCATTCCCTCAAGCTACTCCTCGTCGATGACGATGACGATCTGCGTCAAGATCTGGTCCATCTGTTCCGCAAACAAGGCCATGACGTGACTGCTGTCGCTAGTGGTGAGGAGGCTCTGGACAAAGCGGGGCGTGCCCGCTTCGATGTGGCCCTGCTCGATTTGCATTTACCCGGCATCAGCGGCATCGATCTACTGGCCAAACTCAAGGAGCAGCAGCCCGAACTTGAAGCGATTATACTCACCGCCCACAGCAGCATCGAAACCGCCGTCGAGGCCATGCGCAAGGGAGCCTACGATTACCTAACTAAACCATTCCGCACCGCCGATCTCGAAGTGCATGTCCAAAAAGCCTTTGAGAAAGTGCAGCTGCAGCGCCGCGAACAACAATGGCTCCAGCAACTCTCTTATGAATCGCCACGTTATCGGCTGGTCGGCTCCAGTCCAGCGATGCGTAAGGTCGTCGCTCTGATCGAGAAAGTAGCAGCTACCGACGCCACGGTGTTGGTGCGTGGCGCCAGCGGCACTGGCAAGGAATTGGTGGCCCGGGCGTTGCATACCAACAGTCCGCGCCGCAATCGGCCACTGGTAACCATCAACTGCGCCGCCTTGCAGGAAAATCTTCTGGAGAGCGAGTTGTTCGGCCACGAAAAGGGCGCTTTCACCGGGGCGATCACCGCCAAGCCGGGCCTGGTTGAGGTGGCCGAGGGCGGCACGCTGTTTATCGATGAGATCGGCGAGATGGCGCCGGGCTTGCAAGCCAAGCTCTTGCGTGTGTTGGAAGATGGCCACTATCGCCGTGTCGGTGGCACACGGGAGATGAACGCCGATGTCCGCGTCGTCGCCGCTACCAACCGCGATCTGGCAGAGGAGATTAAGAGCGGCCGCTTCCGCGAGGATTTGTTCTACCGTCTCAATGTCGTGTCGATTTTCCTACCGCCTTTGTGTGAGCGGCGGGAGGACATCCCGGAGTTGGTAGAACATTTCCTCACGACACGGCAAATCGGCCCCCTGCGTTCGCGGGTCGATCCGGAAGCTATGAAGGCTCTTATGGCTTATTCCTGGCCGGGCAACGTGCGCGAACTGGCTAACGTGTTGGAACGCGCTCAGATCTTGGCCGAGAACCATATCATTACGGTGGACGATTTGCCGGAGAATATTTTCGGTGCCGCCGCTGCGGCAGACCAAGCGGGCGATCCGCGTCATCTCAGTGAGGTCGAACGCCGGCATATCCAAGCCATTTTGCAACAGGAGAAGGGCAACAAGGTCCACGCCGCTCGTGTGCTGGGCATCAGTCGCCGCTCGCTGTATCGTCTGATCGAAAAGTATCACCTGGAATAACACAGGCCTTTTTCCAAAAACGCCTCGGACGCTCTTCCGCGCACGCCTGTGCGGAATCGATCCATCTTACATAAGCCTCTTTGGCAAAAACGCCGGAGAAAGCATTCTTTTGATGTACGGCATCGCTTTTGCAAATCGACCGAATGGAACCGTCCGATATTCTTCTCGGGAGGGAATTAATACGATGAACCTTCATGATAAAGCTCAACAATTGAGCGAACGCGAAAAGAAAAAATTGGTGAAGCATTTTCGGCAATGGCAAGAAGCCCTTGGACGAGACGATGAGGCACTGAAACGTCTTGACCGACTCATCCACAAAGCTGAGGAAGCCGAGCAGGAAATGAACAAACCGATAACCAGCTAGACAAAGGAGAGAAGAGCAGGTTACTTCCTGGAAAGTTTGGCCCAGCGGACAGTGGAAGAGACCAAGAGTAATGGGATTGTGATGGGCACACACGGTCGATTGGGATTGAATCGGTTGCTTTCCTGTATTGACTTGTAAACCCGTTCCGGCACGGGAGAAAGCTATTGAGGCGAGCGAGACGAAAGAAGGCACTGGTGTGGGGGTCTGCGCCAGGTAAGCGTACAAGCGATAAATCACTCTTTTTGAGGAGAAATATTATGCCGGTGATGACCAGATCGTTTCTTGACTTGACGGCGAAAGATCTGATGAATCCCGATGTCGTGACCCTCCCGCGTGATATGCGGATGC
>JAJPHU010000273.1 GCA_021325115.1 Planctomycetota bacterium
ATCGCGCTGTCGCCCAATCAGCGCGATGATTCAAAAATAGGTCTCCGCGAACACCGGTTCAAGTGCCCTTTCATTACTTTTTGTACAGACGGCCTTCTCGGTTGGCGCTACCTCGCCGAAGCGTCGTCAACCGAGAAGGGAAGGGATCGCACTCAAGTTCTGGCGTCGGGCCGTCGATGAATTCGATAACAGCGCTTTGGCGAAAGGGCCGGGGGACATGGGTACGATCTATCCGACGCATTTTCACCTGAGACAGCGACCGTTTCCGGCCACGCCGGACCTGGCGCGCTATTATCCCGCTACCAGTCATGAGCGAGCCATCGCCCGCTTGCTCGACGGATTGGCCGACGGCGAGGGTGTCCTGACCCTCACCGGTGCACCCGGCACGGGCAAAACGCTGCTCTGTCATTGCCTGCTCGAACGCCTTGCCCCTACCAAGCCGTTGCGCCAGCAAGGGAATGCGCTGAACATCGCCTTTTTGACCAACAGCCGCGCCGGCAGCCGTGCCGGTTTGTTGCAAGCCATCCTCTACGATCTGTCGCTGCCCTATGAAGGGCGCAGCGAGCAAGAGCTGCGCCTGGCCCTGACCGATTATCTGTTGCGTGGCTTCGAGGCAGGCCGCGGCACTCTTCTCGTTCTCGATGAGGCCCAGCATCTCACGCCTGATTTGCTGGAAGAGTTGCGTCTTCTGGGCAATTTAGAGGCGCGTTCTGGCAAAGCGCTTCAGGTGATCCTGGTAGGCCAACCCGCTCTTTTGGAAACGCTGCGGCATCCGGAATTGACAGCGTTGTGGCAGCGCGTGGCCGTCCGTGCCGAGGTCGAGCCGCTGCCCTTGCAAGAGGCGGCCGATTATTTGCTCCATCATCTCCGCGTGGCCGGCGGCCGGCCCGAACGCTTGTTCGCCGATGAGGCACTGGAGTTGTTGTGCCGGCAGACGGGCGGCGTGCCGCGCTTGCTCAATCAGGCGGCTCATCAGGCACTTTGTCTGGCCGCGGAGGCGGGCACGGCCCAAGTCGATGCCGAGGCGGCGCTGGAAGCGTTGGCCCTGCTCGGTCTGGCCAATGAAGAAGCGAGCGAAAATCTAGACCAAGCCGGTGATGCTGCTGAGTCGGCAGGATTTGAGGAAGAAGCGGTTTCATGCCGGCTAATTCTGGCATCAGAGCACGCAGGCTAAGGGATTGTTGAGAAGGCTGCGGGGAGGAAGCTCCTATGGGCCGAGTGTGGGACGCATTAAAACGTGATTCCAGCGAATCGAGCGAGAGCGCCTCGGCACGTGCGGTGCCGATTGAAGATGCGGGGCCAATGCTCGCAGAGCCGGAAGAAATTCCTTTTATCGAAGTGGGGCCGTGCAAGAGCATCGAAGCGTCGCCGAGCGTGTTGGCTGGAACGGCGAACGGCCAGCGTCCGCTGGCTGGGGATAAGCGCACCAACAGACGTTCGCCGACCATTCATCAGATGAACGTGCCATTTCGCGCAGTTTTCCTGGCCGCGCCGGAAACGGAAGCCGAGACGCCGCAGACCGATCTGGCCGGTTGCATCGTCGCCGCCGATCAGTAAAAACTTCTCATCGGATCATCTCTCGCCTGCTCTTCGCTGACGGAGATTTCTATGAATTCGTCCTCTGTGGCCGACCCTTGTCCCGCACTGGTGGTCAGGGCTGGCTCGGAAGGCCGCGCTCGCTCGTCGCTCTTGGACAGCTACACCATCGAGCGCAGCGTAGTTGGTGAGATGGTGTTGCGGTTGGTGATCTCCAGGAAATTTTTGAGCAATTTTGGACCTTCAATTGTTAAAAAGCTCTCCGGGTGAAACTGCACGCCGTGCAGCGGCCAGCTGCGGTGCCGCACGCCCATGATCTCACCTTCTTGCGTCCACGCGCAGATGACGAAATCGGGATTGCGAAATGTATCGCGGCGAATAACGAGGCTGTGATAGCGTGTCGCCTCAAACGGATTGGACAGGCCGCGGAAAACACCTTGATTGTCGTGATGAATGGGTGAAGTCTTGCCATGCATGATGCGATCATTGCGCACCACTTCGCCGCCGAAGACGTGGCCAATGCATTGATGGCCCAGACAGACGCCGAGGATTGGAATCGTCGGGGCAAAGCGGCGCAGCACGTCGTTGGAGACACCGGCCTCGCGCGGCGTACAAGGGCCTGGGGAAATGATGATGTGCGACGGCTTCAACTCCGCTACTTGCTCGACCGTGATGCAATCATTACGGAAGACACGCACATCGATGCCGCTGTCCAGTTCCCCGAGCCGCTGCACCAGGTTGTAAGTGAACGAATCGTAATTGTCGATCAACAGAATCATTTTATCCCTGTTTTTCGGGGATGGGCTGAGCGCTGTTGACGTTCTTGTATTTGGCCTTGGCGACAGTGGGATCGAGTTTGCGCAGATATTCCTCGGAAGCGGCAATGTCGTACCAGGCGCCGTCCTGGAAATCAACCAGCGCCTTGTTGTTCTGATTGACCGTAACAACGCGGCCAACAATGCCGGCAAAGCGCTTTAACTCCGGCCGATCCGGATTGACCTCGACAAACTGATCGGTCCATTCGCGCTTTAAGGCTTCATTACGCAAATCATTGGGATCCATAGTAGGGCCTCCAGTAACCATTATACCCGTCCGCCGTACAAGCAAGGGGTACCCCTTGCTTGTACGGCGGACGGGTAGGGAAACTTAACTCAATGGAATGCCTGCTCGCTGCTAGGCGGCGCGGCATCGAAATCGAGACGTTTAACGAACTTACACGCTTCCTCCGCACCAAAGGCAGGGTCCATGCCGGGATCTTTCCATTCGATCGCCAAGGGGCCGTCGTAGCCGATCTCATTGAGAGCACGGATGATCGATTCCCAATCGATGCCGCCGCGGCCGGGGGAGCGCGGCTGCCAACCGCGGCGCGGGTCGCCGTAGGGGAGATACGACCCCAGCAAGCTGGTTCGGCCATTCAGCGTGATCGCCAAGTCTTTGATATGGACATGGAAAATGCGCTCCCGGAAATGGCGCAGGAACTCAACGGGATCAACGCCTTGCCAGTGCAAATGGCTAGGGTCGAAGGTGAAACCGAATTCTTCTCGACCGTGCAGGGCGTCGAGAACGCGCTCGGCGCTGTACAGATCGAAAGCCAGCTGACCAGGATGGACTTCAAAAGCGTACTTGAGACCACATTCCTGGCATACATCGAGAATGGGATTCCACTGATGGGCAAAATCACGCAGAGCCTCTTCGACAACTTCGGCGCTGGGGGCGGGGTAGCCCAGAACGTAGGACCAGATAGGTGAGCCAGTGAAACCGCTCAACACCGAGACACCGAGCTTCTGAGCGGCCCGTGCTGTATCGAGCATCTCTTGCACGGCCCGTTCGCGCACGCCTTCCGGCACACCATCTCCCCAGACATAATCGGGGAGCAGCTGGCGGTGCCGATTGTCGATGACGTCGCAGACCGCTGTGCTGACCCGATGGGCGCTGACGACTGGCACGTTCAGCTCCAGGCGATTGAACAGGGCCAGCTTTTGCGGCGCGTAATCGTCTTCGCTGAGGGCGCGTTGCACTTCCAGATGATCGCCCCAGCAGCAGAGATCGAGACCCTGATAGCCCCATTCGGCGGCCTGCGTCGCCAGTTCTTCCAGCGGCGTGTCGGCCCAGGAGCCGGAAAATAAGATGACTGGCCGTGCCATCGTTACCTCATTGAGGCTAGAGGATAAAGGATAGCGATATGGGCTCCTTCGCTATTCCCTATCTTCTGTCACTATCTTCTATCCTCTATACCTCTATCCTCTACCCTCTACCCTCTATCTTCTTCGGACGGCGGCGGAGACGGCGACGCGGGCTGTGCCTCGGAAGAAGGCGGCGGTTCAGGGGGCGGAGGCGGCGTTCGCAGTGTTGGCGGCTCTACCATCGTCATTGGCGAGGGCGGCTTGACCGCCGTGGGCGGCGGCGGTGGAGCTGGTGGGACAAAATGTCCACCATACGGTCCTTCTTGCTCGTCCTCTTCCAAATACACTTCGTCCAGTTCGGCAGCATCGACGTGGCGACGCATCAACAGATAAATAATCGTGCTGGCGCTCCAGAAATAACTGTAACCGAAACCGAGCATCAGCAAGAAGATGACGCCCAGCCAGATAGAGACCAAGAAGGCGCCGAATTTGTTGGCAAAGCTGAGTACTTCTCTTTCCTTGGTCTTTTCATCCGGCCATGGATAGGTGGTCCCATCGGGACGGATATGATCCAGGTAATCGGCGTAGGCATCGGGATTGATAACGCCGTTCTCCACTACTTTCTGACCATGAACGGTGGCGCCTTCCAGGAGCAGTGTCCGCCAGCCGAACGAGGTCGGCGTGTAGACAAACAAGTAGGCCGGCTCTCGATTGGCCAGGGAGACGAACCAGTTCTTCGACACGCCCCACTCGGCCAGATACACCATCAGCGACCCCATGAAGCCGACAAAAAACACCAGCACCGCGCCGTAGGCAATGGCAACGAGGCTATACCAGAGGTAGTGCCACGGCTTTTGATAGACGTAACTATACGAACGGCTGACGGCCTCCCAGCTGTCGGTGCCTTCGGTGCTGATGGTGGCCGACATCAGCGGCCAGCCCACCAGGCCGACCAGCGTAACGGCCATCACCAGGCCGCAGATCAGCATCAGCCACCACAGCAAGCCATCCCAGAAAATGTCGCCGAACCACGGGATCAGGTGAGGAATGCCGAACAGCACCATGAAAATCAGCACAACCAAAACGAGAGCCAACGGGAATAGTGGAGCCATCAGGTAGGAGAGGAGACGCTTGAGAGTGAAGCGCACCGACTCACGTAAACCGATTTTCTCGCCGCGCGTCACCTGCACGGCGGCAATGCGCGTAATGGCGCCGCCAAACAGGGCCCAGACGGCCAGCGTCCACAGCATTACCAAGAAAAAGTAAAAGGATGTGTAGCCGGTCGAATGTGGGCTGAAGAAATAGATGATCGGCTGGACAAACTTGACCAGCGGCTCGATCATGACCAGGAACTGATCGCGGAGGAACCAGTCCCAGAAGCGTCCTGCCTCCCAGGGAACGCCGGCCTGTCCGGTGACGAGCAGGTACGGATTCGGCCCGCGGTCTTCCCACCACGGCCACGTCGCCAGTCGGGCGTAGGGCTTGGGTTGGCCCAATCTGTCGAGGTAGACGCGTTTCTTGGCCTCGCTTAGTTTCAGGGTATCGAGGGCCGGTTTGATCTCTTGTTTGTTCGCGGCCAGAGCAGCTTTGACCTCATTGTACTCCTGCATGTTTCCGGCCAGGTCGAGGACATCGTATTTTTGCCCGGGGCCGCCGATGCCGGCGGTTTCATACATGAGGTTCCATTCGTCACGGTCGCGGCGGAACTGCTCCCAGCGTTTCTGCTCATCATTGGGGAATAGAGCGGCGTATCGTTCCCCGATGTCCGGCGGTTGGACGGGGAACTTGGCGGCGAAGATGAGGGCCAATAGCCACCAGCCGAACGCCATGACCAGAATGCCAGCAGCAGCCAGCAGCAGCTTGTTGGGATCGAACGCTACCTGAAAGCCGCGGAACAACTCCGTCCAGGGCAGCAATTGCCGCCACGTCATCTCGCGTCCTTCGATTTTGTCCTCGGCCATGAATGCTCCTTCCATCCGTAGTCCATAATTGTCCATAATTCTTAACAGAGCCGCGACCGTAAAGGAGCGGTACACTACACCCGCTCTTTACGGTCGCGGCTTTGATGAGCCGCGTCTTTTTTGTCCGCTAGCTCGAAGCTGTCAAAGTGGGGGCATTATAAGAAGTTGGGGCGGCTTTGGAAACGGGGAAGACATGGTTTGCTACCAGGCCGAAGCGTAAGCAAGGGTGGCCCTCGCTTACGCTTCGGCCTGGTAGATTTCAAAAGATGAAAGCGATGGTTGCCTGGAAGCCGTTGAACCAGCGCCAGGTGTCATGGTAAGGCGGAGTCAGCGAGCTATAGTTGAAATCCACGGGCTGATCATAGCTCACCTGATTGAAGAAGACGAAGATATCATAAGCGAATTGAAGCTGGATGCCTTCCAGGGGATACCACATAATGCTGGGCGTAGCCTGAAGCATCCCGGCGGCTTTATCAAATTGTCGAGTGCGTTTGTTTTCGGGTCCGCCGCGATCGCCACGCTGATAATCGACCATCGTTTTGGCGACATCGAGGAAGGCGCCGGCATTCAGGTTGAGCATGAGGGCCACGCCCCAGCCCAGATACCATTCCTGTTGCAAGCCGGTCCACAGACCGTAGTTGCGGTTATCGACCTGGTTGTTGTAAACCCCCACATAGACCGGTGAGGCCACGCCGAAGTCGTTGAGATCGGTAGTGATCCAGCGGAACTTGTCTTCGATCCAGAAAAACTTGGGACCGACCAGGGCCGAGGCCCGGTAATTCTCGGTTTCGTAGAACGGTTTGCGATAGGTCATGTAGAACTGTTCGGCCCGCTGGATCAGCTCGATGGTCATGATGCTGGCCCCGTTCCAGATGCCGTAGACGCTGTACGGTCCGGCCGTGCCCTGCGGGTTGGTGACCTTGAAGGGCGCGCCGGCGAAATCGGCTGGGAAATTGTAGACAAAAGAGGTCAAGTACGTCTGCGCCTGATCGGAACGATACTGATAGCCTGGTGCGGCCAAGGTGGCGACGGCGCTATAATGGGCATCGGAGATCCACCAGAAGCTGGCGGTCAAGGCCGAGCCGTCGCCGAATTTCCAGCCGATTTCCAACTGGAAGCCCGGTACGAAGGTGTACGGGCCGCTGACCTGGTTGGCGTCCAGGGCCACGTTGCGGTTACCGACGAAGGTGCCGGCCGATCCGGCCGCATCCAGCACCGTATCATCGGTGGCCACGAAGCCGCGGTAGGCAATCGGCTGGCTGCGGCCCTGGAGCGGATTCTGCTGATGATACATGACGTAGGAACCGGCGATAAACAGCCCGCCGATCTCCGGATGCGTGCTGTACAGCGGATACGGCAGCGGCACGGCGGGAGGCGCGTAGCCGGTGGCGAAGCCGCCTTGCGGCCACGACTCCTGAGCGAGGGTTGTCCCTGGCGCCAGCACGGTCAGCGCGGCCAGCGCGGCCAGCACTCCTGCCCCCCAGACGCTCTTGATTCGCATAAGCCCCATCTCCTCCGTGACCAGGCGCGTGGCCCGTCC
>JAJPHU010000222.1 GCA_021325115.1 Planctomycetota bacterium
ATCTGTACTGCCTTGCCATTGGTTACAGAGAGCGTGTCGCCTTCGTTGTTGGTTTGGTCGCCGGGATTGTTGGTTATGGTTGGGGCAGTGGTGTCGTTGATCGTCCAAATGAAGTTGATGTCTGTCAAATAACCGTTGTGTGTGGCGGTGACGGTGACGGGGAAGTCCTGAGAAGGTTTGTCATTGGTGACGGCATAGGGATTAATTGTACCAGAGATCACACCCGTGGCGGCATTGATGCTTAGTCCCGGCGGCAAACCCGTGGCGCGGAAGTTGCTAACGTTCTGTCCCTTGATTTGCAGTGCAGTATTGTTCGAAGTCGAGAGGACAGCACCTTCGTCGTTGGTCTGAGGTCCGGGATCGGTCAGGACAGGCGGAGCAAGGTCCGCAGGTTGATACTCGAAAGCGCCTACGTCTACTGTGGGAGTGCCGCTTGGAGAGTAGATACGGGGGAATCCAGCCCCTCGTTGATCATCAGGATTGGGACCAAACAGACTGGCGAACGTGGTGATGACCAAGAGGTTATTGCCCTTGTCAATGGCGTCGCTTACTCCGTTGCTGTTGTTGAGCAAGGCATCGGTCATCGTTGGCCCGCCGTTGTTCTGGAGCGGTCCCAGGTTCAGCTGGGCTGCAGTGACGCCGAACTGATCGCTGCTGGCGGTGAAGCCATAGATAGCAGCATCGGCGGTAGGGGTGCCGAGAATATTATTTCCCAGATCGGAAAAGGCGCCGAAGACGTCCGCTGTAGAGTAGGAGTTGCCGGAGACCACATAATTGGTGGCGGAAGCATTGAGATCGATGATGGTGTTGCCTACCTGGTTGGTCTGGTTGGTGTCGCCAGCAGTGAAGAAACCGCCGCCTTCACCAATGCCATTGCTGCCGGCAGCTCCTGATTGACCACCGTTGCCCGCGCCGCTACCGCCCGGTCCGCCGAGTCCGTAAGCAATAGCTTGGCCGTAGACGAGAGTGTCATTGACAAAGAGCGTGCCGGTGCTGGCGTTGTAGACGTTTCCGCCTTCGATACTGCCGCCCGTACCGCCGGACCCGCCGTCGTTTTTGGTCACCCCCGCAGGAGTGCCAGCGTTGCCGCCGCTGCCGCCGCGTCCGCCAGTGAGGATGTTGTAATTGGCGGCGGGCGTATTGCTATTGCTGGAACTGCCGCCGAAGGTGCTGTTGATGACGGTCAAGGGCGTGTTGTCACCGTTGTACAGTCCGGCGCCGTCGGCGTTGCCACCAGCGCCGCCGGCGCCGCCGGCACCGCCATTGGGCGTGGTGGCGGCGCCGGCATTGCCGCCGACACCGCCGGCCGCCTCATTGCCGGACAAGGTGCTGGCGGTGATGCTCAAGCTGCTACTCTGGCCGCTGGCACTGTTGAGACTGGTATTGAAGACAGCACCGCCCTGAGCAATGCCACCGGCACCGCCAGCAGCGTTGTAGCCGGCGCCGCCAGCACCGCCCGTGCCGCCGCTGATCGTGTTGCCGGCCAGTGTGAGGTTGGTGAGGCTGGTGGTGTTGATGCTATTGGAACCTGCCAGGGTGTAGATTCCACCGCCTTGCACGTAACCGCCGCCGCCGCCGGCGCCGCCGGTGATGTTGGATTGGCCGGACGCGCCGGCATCGCCGCCGCCGCCGCCCGCGCCGCCCGTCAGAATATTGTTCGAGGCCGAGCCGCCGTTGAAACTGAAGGCCAAGGTAGCCGAGCCGTTGTTGCTGATGAAAACGCCGCCTCCCAGGACATTACCCCCGGCACCGCCGGCGCCGCCGCGGAAAGTGTACGGCTCTTTGGCGGAAGCACCGCCGCCCGCGCCGCCGGCACCGGCCAGACCGACGTTGCCGTTAAACGAGCTGGAGGTGACGTTCAAATTGTAGTTGACATCCGCGAGACCTGCCCCCTCGACCGAGCCGCCGTTGCCTCCATTGCTGCCGAAACCGTTTACGCTTGCAGGAGCGCCCGGAGGGATTCCAATAACGTAAAAAGGGCTGGTGAAGCCACCTTCGCCGTCGTTGATAGTACCCGCACCGCCGTTGCCACCGCTTGCGTCGTTGGCGACAAGGGTGTCGTTGCTCAGCGTCGCGCTCTGGGAAGTCGTCGTGGCCAGAAAGACGGCTCCGCCCTGGGCAAGACCTGCGGTCCCACCCTGGCCGTTAAAACCCTGGTATGCTCCATCCGCACTGAAGATCCCTCCTGCTCCGCCAACATTGCCGTTGCCGGAAGTAATGGCGTTGGCTGTAAAGGTGCTTCCGGTGATCTGAACAGTTTTCGTGCTGCCGCTGGCGGAGAGCGCACCTCCGGAGACCGCAGCGCCTTGGCCGCCCTGACCGCCATTGCCCGTGGGATTCTTGAGCCTGTAAATAGCGCTGGAATGGCCATAGGTGCCGACGGTGCCGCCGATGCCGCCGACGCCACCCATACCGCCGAGAACCTGGTTGCCCAAGCCGCTGCCACCGAAGGTGCTGTTGGCAACGGTCAGGTTCGAGGCCGTAACAGCGAAGGCGCCGCCGAAACCCGGGCCCCCGGTGCCGCCCACGCCGCCATTGCCGCCGGCACCGCCGTAGCCGTTGACGCCATTGCCGCCGTTGCCACCGGCACCGCCTGTGCCGCCGTTGCCTCCTGTACCCCCCATCCCTGTCTTGGCCAGGTTCGAAGTGAAAGTGGCGTTGGTGATATGGGTATCGCCACCCTGGTTGCCACCGGCACCGCCCTCGGCGAGTCCGGCGTCGCCTCCCGCACCTCCCGCGCCGGCAGCGCCGCCGTCGCCGCCCTTCGTTCTCCCACTGGTAGCGGAATTATCTCCTCCTTGTCCGCCATTGCCACCAGCGCCGCCGCTGCCGCCGCCGCCGCTGATCGCCTGGTTGCCGATGCCCGCCGTGTTGGCCGTGAACGAAGGGCCGTTGATCGTCACGGTACCGACCAGATTATAGAAGCCGCCGCCTTGGGCATTGCCGCCGCTGCCGCCGGCCCCGCCGGCCCCGCCGGCCCCACCCAGGCCGCCTGTGGCTTTGGAGCTTCCCGGTCCCCCCGTGCCGCCCACGCCGCCGCCGCCGCCGCCGCCGCCCGCGCCGGCAAAGGCCTGGTTGCCAGCAAACGTACCCTGGACGATGCGGAGATTGCCGGCCGCATTGAAAACGGCCCCGCCGACGGCATCTCCGCCACGTCCACCGACCTGACCTGCCCCAGCTGCTCCGCCTGTGGCCCCATTGTTCGATGCGGCCCCGGCGTTGCCGCCCGCCCCGGCGTTGCCGCCCGCCCCGGCCTTGGCCAAGCTGGAAGTAAACGTGGTGTTGGTAAACGAGACATCGCCGCCGTAGTTGGCTACCGCGCCGCCCTGGGCATTGCCGCCGGCGCCGCCGACACCGCCCGCTCCCCCGGCGCCCCCGAGCTTCTTGCCCTTGCCGCCCGCGCCGCCCGCCCCCGCGACGCCGCCGGTGCCGGCAAGGGCCTGATTGCCGCGTCCGTTACCATCCACGCCGAACACAAGATGGGATGCTGTCAAAGTCCCCGCGCCGCTATAGAGGCCGCCGCCCTGGGCGTTGCCGCCTGCGCCACCGGCGCCGCCCGCCCCGCCCTTGCCGCCCGTGGCGGTGGTACCGCTGCCGCCGGCGCCGCCCGCCCCGCCATTGCCGCCATTGCCCGCGACTGCCTGATTGCCCAAGAATTGAACATATTGCAGAGTCGAAATGGCGCCACTACTGAAGATGCCACCGCCAGCGGCATTGCCGCCAGCAGCGCCGGCTTGGCCGTCAGAGCCAGGGATGCCTTTCTTGCCATTGATGCCAGCGATTCCCGCAGGGCCGCTGCTGCCGTTGGCGCCCTGAGCCAGGTTATCAGCAAAGGTGATCGCGGCGATGCTACTCCCGTTGAGTTGAAGCGTGGCGCCGGTGTTGTTGTAAACGCCTCCTCCCAGGCCAGCCCCCCCAGAGAAACTGCCCAGAGCCTTATTGTTCAGGATCGCACTACCGCCCTGCACGATCAGAGTGGCATAGGTATCGTTGAAGATACCGCCTCCCTCTCCCATACCTCCCGTCAAACCTTGGGCCGTGCTGTTTTCGACGATGGTGTTATCCAGAACCAGGGTAGCCCCTGTGTTGCTGGCTCCCTCGGCGTTGAAGATGGCGCCGCCGCGAGCATCCGGGCCGCCGACGGTCCCTGTGGAGAGGCCGTTCGTCACGATGTCATTGCTGAGAGTCAGAGTACCGCCGTTGAAGATGTCGCCTCCTTGGTTGCCGGGAACAGACGTGTTAGCAACATTGGCGTTGCCGTTGGCGATGGTCAGGTCGGCAATCGTCACCGTGGCCACGCTGGAAGTGATGTCGAAAACACGACTGGCACCTCCGCCACCGGCGCCGCTGATCGTCACGGCCGAAGGACCGGAGCTTGGACCTTGGATAGTCATGTTGACTTTGATCGGCAGCTCGCCGTGGCTAAGAGAGATGGTGCCCCTTCCGCTGCTGCCGAACAGGGCCGTGGTGTCGAAATTGATCGTGCTGCCGGGATTGAGATTGGCCTGGTTGACACAGTAGCGAATATCGCCGGACAGACCCGTGCCAACGCCGGCATCGCCCAACTGGTTGACGGTATAGGTAGACAGCAACGTGCGGTCTTCGAGGACCTCTAGAAAACACTTGCGGAAGTAGGGCTTTTTGCTGGGCTTTTTCGAGCGAGTCGAAGGACGGCGCCACCATTTGCGCAAGGCGGAAAGAGGCATGGCAGGTTCTCACGAAGAAGACACAGGGATTGCTTAATGCATCAGTGCTACGAAAAAAACCCAATGAGTCGAAAGCGCAAACAACCCGAACGCGCTGTTGCTCACACTTCCAACTCGTCTGCAAAACGAAAAAGGCAGTCTAATCATTTTCGGCGACTCATTTCACCATGTTCCGGCGCGAAGGCAAGAAAAAAGCCCGCCTGCTTTCATTCGGCCAAATGGTTATAGAGTGCTCGCAGCACCACGTGAGCATATCTTGTGCCGAAACAAGGACAGCGCCAGATTGATTGCCGTAATAGATGGGATGAGTAGCAGTTGCGTCTTGAAATCCGTGCTGGGCCACACGGACGGCGTAGCCAGAAGCGTAAAGAAAGAGATACAAGAGATACATACAAACGTTAACAAGAGTTAACAACGTCCGACAAACGAACCGGGAGCGTCTTGCCGGTCTATCTGTTGCTTACGTCCCCAACTCGTTATGCGGCGCAACTTGCTCTCATCGCCCTTCCGCCTAGAATGACTTCCGGTCGTAAACGCAAAAAAACTACCTTGATGAGAGACTTCCTTACCATGTCTGAAAAGTGTGCTTTTACTAGTGTCACTCGCCTTTTGGCCCTTCACCTGACGCCCGGCAAACTGCGCGGCTTACAGCGCATCTGCAACGCCAACGGCACCCTGACCATGGTGGCCACCGATCAAAACAACTCCATGATTCGCATGATTAAGGACAGCCTCAAAAAGAAAGGCGAAAACCGCGAGCCGACCTACCATGAGTTGGTCGAAGCCAAAATCGCCTTGGCCGATGCGCTAAGCAAACACGCCAGTGCTGTTCTTGTTGACGGCTACTACGGGGCCTGGAACACCATTGCCAGTTTTCATCTGCCGGCCCACGTCGGCATGTTGGTGCGCGTCGAAAAATCCGCCGCCCGCGAAAGCGCCGTCGGCGCTCCTCTGGGCGAGATCGAGCCGGGCTGGGGCGTAGACAAGATCAAGCGCATGGGCGCCGATGCTGTCAAGCTGCTGGCTCAGTTCGAGCCGACCGAACCGGAAAGCGCCGAGCATCAGTTCGCCTTGGTTCAGCAGGTTTACGAGGAGTGCCAGAAGCACGACATTCTGATGCTGCTGGAGACGATCGCGTTTCCATTCGGCGGCGAAAAGAAAGACAGCAAGAGCTTTCTCGATCGCAAGGCCGAGACCGTGATCGAGAGCGCCCGGCAATTGTCGCGCTTCTGCGACATCTACAAGGCCGAGTTTCCCGGCTGGCTGGGCCGGGACAGCGAGAACCAGTTGATGGACAATCTGCACCAGCTAGATGCGGCCTCGGAGCGTCCGTGGGTGCTGCTCAGCGCCGGCGTCGATTACCCGGCTTACAAGCAACAAGTGGAGATGGCGGTAGCTGCCGGCGCCAGCGGCGTCTTGGGTGGCCGGGCCTTCTGGAAGGAGTATTTTCAGCAGGAGGGACCGGCAGCGCGTGAGCGCTTTGTGCGCGGCGAAGCCACTGAGCGCGTCCGCCAGATCGACGAAATCGTCAAGGCCAAGGCCAAGCCGTGGTTTGTGCGTTATGGCCTGACGATGGAAGAGCTGCACACGATGCGCGCCGCCGAAGGCTGGCACTTCCGCTACGGCGGCGAGATGGCACCGATCCTCGGCGCTGTGCAGGGTGAAGGGTATTGAAGATGCCAAACGAACCATAGAGTCACCGAGATCACAGAGAAAAAACACAGACAAGATACAAATAAAAATAGCCGGTGGCGAAGCGGCGTACCCGTTATTTTGAGATTTTCGTTTTCTTTTTGACTTCTCTGTGTATTCTTCTCTGTGTTCTCTGTGACTCTGTGGTTAGGCCTGGTGGATAAAACTGCAGGATAAGCTGCCTGCTTGCCTCTGAAAATAGGCATGCGGGCATGCTTGCTCTATGGTTTTGTCCGCTAGTGGTTAGGTCTTCTCTTTAGAAGGGGGTTTGACATGGACCGAGGCAATCTTTCACGGCGCGGTTTTCTGCAACGTTCACTGGCGGTCTTGGGCGCCGCAGGACTGCCCAGCTGGTACGCCCAGCAATGGTTGGCCGCCGAAGAAACAACCAAAAAGAAAGCATCTGCCAACGATACCTTGGCGATGGGCATTGTCGGCATCGGCAGCCCGATGAGCCGCAGTCTCGGCGTCGTAAGTGAATCCGAGCCGTGTGTGCAGAACAAGCAGCTGACTTTCGTTGCTGGCTGCGACGTGGACGGCCGGCACCGCCGCCATGCCACAGAAGTCATGCGTAAAAAAGGCTTCAAGGACTTCAATGCTCCGTACAGTGATTATCGCAAATTAATTGATCATAAAGGTCTCGATTGTCTCTTGATCGCCACGCCCGACCACTGGCACGCCCAAATCGCTATCGACGCCATGAAGGCCGGCAAAGATGTCTACTGCGAGAAGCCGTTGACCCTGACCGTCGCTGAAGCATTGGCAGTCATAAAAGCGGCCAGACAGACTGGCCGCATCCTGCAAACGGGCAGCCAGCAGCGAACGGTTTACAACGGCATGTTTCGCTTGGCTGTCGAACTGGTACGGGCCGGCCGCCTTGGCAAAATCAAGACCATCGAATGTCGTATTGGCGGCAATCCAACCAGCGGTCCCATCCCTGCAGTCGAGCCGCCCAAGGATCTGGACTGGGACTTTTGGCTCGGTCCAACAGCAAGAGTCCCCTATCGCCTCAAGGACGACAAGACGAATTGTCATTACAACTTCCGCTGGTGGTACGAATACTCTGGCGGCAAGATGACCGATTGGGGCGCTCATCATCTTGACATCGCGCAGTGGGCCTTGGACAAAGACGGCAGCGGCCCCATTGCCGTGGAGGTTCTCAAGGCGGCCGAGCCGTACAAGGGTGATGATGGCTACAATTGCCATCCGCATTTTCAGATACAGTACACCTACGATAACGGCGTCAAAGTGATCGCCATGAGCGGCGGCGGTACTGACATGGGCGATACGCTCGTCAACAAGGACGGCAAGAAGCCCGAACGCAGGTTCCGCAATGGCAGGGTTGTCCCCATGCGCGTCGGACCCGATGAAAATGGCGTCCTCATCATGGGCGAGAACGGCACCCTCTTCGTCAGCCGCGGCACGATCGTGGCCAGCGACGCCAAAATTCTCGCTGAACCGCTCAAAAACGCTCCCCAGGTCTACGACGGCCGGCCGACCAACCACATGCAGAACTTCGTCGATTGCGTCAAAAGCCGTAAAACGCCGATCTGCGATCCCGTGGTGGGCGGCGGCTCCGTGATCGTCTGCCACATCGGCGTCATCGCCCTGAGGCTCGGCAAAAAGCTTAAATGGGACCCGCAAACGCACCAGTTCGACGATGCCGAAGCCAACGCCATGCTTTCCCGTCCGCGCCGCGAGCCGTGGAAGCTGGAAGTGTAATAAAATGAACCCCAGCGTTACTGAGAACACCGAGAGAAGAAATCACGGAAAAAACAGAAAATAACAAAGAGACGTACGGAGGAAGGGAGCGTTTGTGCGTTTTTTTCTCCGTGTTTTCTTCTTTCGATGTTCTCAGTAACGCTGGGGTTCGTTTATAAAATGAACGTCAAGCGGGTGATGTGGACAGAACTCAGCGATGCACAGCTGTTAGCTCAGTGTGCGGTGGATACGTATCGCGCCAGCGGTCCGGGAGGACAGAAACGCAATAAGACTAGCTCGGCGGTGCGTCTGCGGCATTCGCCCACGGGATTGTTTGTCATCGCCGAGGAGAGTCGATCGCAGCACGAAAATCGCGCCCGTGCTCTTCGCCGTCTTCGGCAGGCGCTCTATCTTAAGTGGAGAGACGAGTTGTCGCCAGAGATGTTGGCGGAGTTGGCAGCGCGGTCGGATTATGCCGTGATACGCGACGGCGAAGGCCGACTTCGTCTGGGATGCAAGGATCCGCGCTTTTGGCCGACCGTTGGACTGGTGCTCGATGTCTTGCAGGCCGTCGGCGCACGAGTAAGCGATGCTGCCAAGACGCTGGGGATCTCGACCGGCAACCTGATCGCCTTTTTACAAAGCGACGACAAAGTGTGGGAGCAAGCCAATCACCTGCGCGCGCGTTTTGGACTCAAGGCTCTCCGTTGATCCGTTTTCTGCCCGTCCGCAGCGCCAGCACGGGTTGGTGAAGAAGGTTTTTTCTTATGGCCCCACCTTCCGGGTTTTCGTGGATTGATAAACCACTGTTGGCAGCGATGGCGCGTCCATCGGGACCGGGAGATCTCGTGTGGCTGCGTGAACACGGTATCGAGGTGTTGCTCTCGCTGACGGAAGATCGGCCGCGCCGTGATTGGATCGACGAATCTGGCTTGCTGGTCTATCACGAACCGCTGGAGGATATGGAGGCGCCGTCACAGGAACAACTGGATCGCTGCGTTTCGGCGATCCTACGAGCCAACGAGCGCCAAATGGGTGTGGCCGTCCACTGTGGTGCCGGCCTGGGCCGCACCGGCGTCGTTCTCGCTGCTTATTTCGTGGCCCGCGGACTCAACGCGGCCAATGCCATCGCGCGCATCCGCCGCCTGCGTCCTGGTTCCATCGAGACCGACGAACAGGCCGCTGCTGTAGAATGGTATGCGCGCCGTAAACGACCTGATTAGCAGCGATGCTTTGCAGAAGCGGCATGGAGAAAAGCGGAAAAAATCAGCAAGGGGGTCAAAAGATTTCCGTATCAGGGCGATGGGCGAAATGGGCGATGGACGACACCGGAAACCTTTTGACCCACCTGTTTGCTGATGCCTCTCTGAGCGGAGGCCCTCTTCACGTCCCGGGCGAGGGGGGGCGAAGACGGTGGGGCGCACACCGTGATAGCACCCCGGGCGAGACTCGGGTGCGAACCAGCGAAAAACGGCTGGTTTCAATACGACTTAACGCCTTGCGGCCTTCCAGATATGGGCGTAAGACATCCAGCATCTACGATGCCAGAAGCCTCGGTTTTTGAGCATTTTTTCTTAAGTCACAGAATAGGAAGAAGTTGTGAATTTGGCGGCTCCAGGTTGGCCAGGAAGATGTGTTGCAAAAAGCGCCGGATTTTTCGGAGATGTGTCGGAAAATGCGACAGAAGAAGGGAAAAAGCTCCATGCCAACAAGGAGTAGCGCCAAAGGGAGGAGTGCCAAGGTTTGACAGCTTCCTTTCCCTTGGCACTCCTCCCTTGCTGGCGCTGGGGCTGACGAGGAAAACGTTTCTTACCTTGCTTCGATGCCGAAGTCGCCCTTAAGTTCGCGCCAACAGCTGTGGATATGATTGGCGGGATTGCCGGCGGAATCGGACTGGACGTTGAGGAATTCGATGAGAAACGTCGGTCCTTGAATGTGATAGGTGTACGGTTTGCCGGGTTTGTCGGTGGCCTGAGCGAAGGCGAAGTGAATCTTCTCAATGCCGGCCGAGGTGACCTCGGCCATCTCCGCCGCGGCGACCTCCGGCGGCATCCGGTCGGCATACGCCTGGATCAACTTCATCAGCAGAGCGCGTTGTTTTTCGTTCATCTGAGCGGCCGCGATTCCTTTGGGTGCGCCTGGATGAGCCGCCGGCTTGCCCTGTTCAATCTCCGGAAACAGCTTCGGCTGCAAGGCTGTCTTTCTCTGCTCTGCACTGAGCGAGGCGAAGAGTTGCTGCGCCAACTCTTCAGCGTCCGGGAGTGTGCGATAGCCTAGCCCTGGTCCCGTGGCGGTTCGGTTCTTGATGAGGGCAGGATTGGCACCGAAGAAGGCAGGCGTAGAGGCGACGATCTTGCCGCGATCGACAACGAAATTGAGCGACAGGTGATGGCCTTCGATGCGCCAGCCCCATTTGCCGGCCTTGGAGGGCGTGCCGAAGATGCTGACGAAGTACCAGCCGGGATTGCGGACGTTCTCGCCGTTCTTCTCCAACTCCGCCAGGACCGCTTCCAGGCTCATGATGGTCGTGGCTTTGAGAAAACCGCTGCCACTGGTTCCGGCTCGCAACAGCGCCTTGGCCAACTCTTTCTGTTCGGCCGTCATCTGCTCGAAACGTAAACCCTTGCGCAATGGCTGCTTGTTCTTCTGCAGCGGCACAAACCACCAGTTGGTACGCTCCTTGTCATCGAAACCGAATAGCGCCTGGCTCTTCTGATTGTCGGTGAGACTGTTGACGAGCTTGGCAGCTGCGTTGGTCATCTGCGTGCCGGCCGATTCGCTCTCTTTGCTCAGGCAGGCCGCCCCTACCAGGCCGGCCGCCACGATCCCTACGAGTAACAGTTGTTTGCGTTTCATAAAGCTCCCCCGGTCAAAAGAATTAAACCGCCCAGACGCCAAGAACAGAAAGAGGACAGAAAAAAGACCAAAAATGTCCTCGATTGGTCCTGGTATTTCTCTTCTGCCCTCTTTCGTTTTCTTTTTCTTGGCATCCTTGACGTCTGGGCGGTTTATTTTTTTCACAATCACAGTGTCGGGCCGATAGACCATGGCGCGAACTCTTCCTCGCCGACACCGTTGAGTTCGCTTTTGGTTTTCTTGCCGCTGGCCACGGCCAAGATTTCTTCGAAAATCTGCCGACCTACTTCCTCCACTGGCGTGCCGTCGAGAATGACGCCAGCATTGATGTCCATGTCATCGATCATGTGTTCATATAAGGGCGTGTTGGTAGCGACCTTGATCGACGGCGCCGGCTTGCAGCCGAACACCGAGCCGCGGCCGGTCGTGAATACCAATACATTCGCTCCCCCGGCGACGATGCCGGTCATGCTCACCGGATCGTAACCGGGCGTGTCCATGACGACGAGACCTTTGGCTTTGACCGGCTCGGCATAACCTACCACGTCCACCAGAGCAGTACTGCCGCCCTTGGCGATGGCGCCCAATGATTTTTCGTAAATCGTCGTCAGGCCGCCCGCCTTGTTGCCCGGCGATGGATTATTGTTGATCTCCGCGCCGAAAAGGCCCGTGTACCACTCCCACCATTTGATGCGCTCGACGAGTTTCTCACCGACCGTCCGGCTGACGGCCCGGCGCGTCAGTAGATGTTCCGCCCCGTAAATCTCCGGTGTTTCCCCCAGGATGCTGGTGCCGCCCTGGGCCACTAGCAGATCGGAGGCCACGCCGAGGGCCGGATTGGCAGTTACACCACTGTTGCCGTCGGAGCCGCCGCAGTTGGTGCCAAGGACGATCTTGTCCGCCGACAAGCGAGTGCGCTTTACATCATTGACGCGTGGCAGCAACTCGGCGATAGCACGGACGCCGGCCTCCACTGTCTTGCGAATGCCGCCGCATTCCTGGATGGTGAGAACCAGCGGCGCCGCTTGCGGCTTAGTGCTGAGCGGTAAACAGCCTAGCCCCTGATGTTCGATAAGGTGAATGGCCTGTCCGGTTTCGCAGCCGAGTCCAACGAGGATATAGGCGGCGACGTTGGGATGCTTGGCAAAGCCGGCCAGTGTACGGTCGAGCTGATGATGGTCGGCTCCATCGTACTGCATGGCGCAGCCGCCCTTGTGTGTGATGGCCACCACGCCATCAACGTTGGGATAGTGCCGAAGCAGATCAGCGGCACGGACACGCTCGGAGATGTACTTGCTGGTGCTGGCCGAGCAGTTGACCGTGCTGATGACGGCGATGTAGTTGCGCGTGCCGTAACGGCCGTCGCCCCGGTCGTAGCCCATCCAGTAACGCACGGGTACGGAGCCGGGGATATCAGTCCCCGGAGGAATCGGCGGCGGTGGACAATCGCGGCAAAAAGCATAATCTCGCTCGAAAGCAGCAGCAGAGACATTATGAACGTGGACCCATTCCCCCGCTTCGATGTCCTGGCTGGCGAAACCGATGATTTGGCCATATTTGGTGACGGCTTCGCCTTTGTTGATCCGGCGCAGGGCGATCTTGTGTCCCAGCGCAATACGCTGCGGCAGGGTAAGCGTAACGCCCTTGTGTTCAAAACTGGCACCGGCTGGCAGAGAACGGGCAGCGACAGCGGTGTTGTCCTCCGGCCGCAGATGAACAGCGACTTGAGAAAGAGCAGGGCCCGGCATGAATCGATGCTCCACAAAAGCACGGTGGGATAGTCTCTATCACGATATAGCGAAAGCTGGCGATTGCAAAGGGCTGGCCCTTAAGGGGGTGAACAGCCGATGCCCAAACAGTGCTGCGGCTGCATGGGGCAGAAAGCAAAGGGGAATGAAATTGAAATTATTCTTCGTACACCAACAGTTAGCGCCTGAGAGCTACCGCACGAAACCTCCTCTCCCTTCGTAGGGGAGGGCTGAGGTAGGAGGTTTTGTCCGGTAGCTCTCAGGGATGGCGTGATAGTAGGGCCAGCTCGCAACCTCTCCAATGATCGGAGGTGCGTCATGGATAATGCCGGACAAGCCATTCTCTTCGTAATTATCTTCGCCGCCTCGATCATGATTGGCGTCTGCGTACTGGCTTATGCCGCACGCTGTGTGCTCGTAGTAGTACAAGAGACAGGGTCGGGGCAGGATGAGATCGTCTGGCCGAACGAGCCGTATGTGGACTGGCTCGGCCATGCCGTGCAATTCCTGGAGCTGCTGGGTATTTGGTTAGCGCCGGCGGCTCTGACGGCGCGGCTGTTGCGCAACGTATGGTTGCCCCAGGAGGGCGTGTTGCGCGTACTGTTGTTGGCAGGTCCGGTATTATGGCTATTTTTCCCTATTGGCTTGCTGTCGTCGCTGAGCGCCCAGTCGCCTTGGGTGCCGTTCCGGTGGAGCATCTTTCTGTGTTTTCTGCGCATCGCTCCCTCAGCCCTGGTGTTCTATGTCCAGACAGCCCTTTTGCTCAGCGCCGCTGTTGTTCCCTGGTACTATGCCTTGTTCGGCGATCGGGGCATTCTGTTGCCAACGGCGGCTGCGGTCAGTGCCGCCGTGTTGCTTCTTTATGCACGTCTGCTCGGCCGCCTCGCTTGGATCATCCAGCGCTTGCCGTCTCCGTCCCCGAAGTGTACGCCGGCCCAAACGAAGGTCGAGAAACGTCCGCCGCCGCGGCGAAAAAAGAAGCGTAAGCCTGGCTCCAAAGTATGTGATCCCTGGGCCATTCCGGAAGAAGAAGAGCGGGCGCACCGAATGAGCAAGCGTTTCCCCTGGACCAAGCCGCCGGCGAAACCGAAGCAGCCTGCCCGTGCCGAAGAAAGCGAAGTCTACGGCCTCGCCGCCGAGCCGCCGGCCACGCCGGAGCCGCCACAGGAAAAAACGGTCCGCCCGCGCCTTGAGCCGTTGTCGGAGGAGCAGGAAACATATGAGGTGCGAAATGCTGCTGAGTCGATAGCACCCCAGCTGAGCGAAGCGCAAACCGAGTTGTTCGCCGAGCAGGTGCGTCAGCGGATTGCCGAGCGTACGCGGAGTCAGCCGGCACTTCCGACGCATCCGTTGTTCCACGGCGTTTACACGTTCCCCTTGTATTCCACTACTCTGCCGTGCAGCCTTGCCCTGACGCTGGCTTTTTTGGCTGAAGGCGGTCTCGTATATCTGCTAATCGAGTTCGGCCGCCAACTCTTTCACTGGTAAAGGGCCATGCATCGCGTCGAGAGGAGCAGCCGGGTCACGCTGTTGGAGGGTTTAGAAGCGTTCGTCGGCGGGATCGGCTTTGTGATCACTACGCCGCGCGTGTGGGGCCATGCCTTGGTGCCTGTGGGCATGTTGTTGCTGTTGCTCTGCGGCTTGTCTGGGCTGGCCTTGTGGGGATCGCACCATCTGAGCAGTGGATTGATCGGCCCGAACCCTGGCATCTGGGGACAAATCGGCTACTGGGGATTGAGGATCGCATTTATCGTGATAGGAATCTTCGCGGCGCTGTTGCTGGCCCTGAGCCTGGCGCAGCCGCTATCCGGCTTTGCGTTGGAATCGATTGCTCATGCTCAGGAGATCGCCTTGACCGGGACTGCTGTGCCGAAAGCTTCATTCTTCATCGCACTGGTCAGCACAGCCACGGCAGTTGTCATCGCCCTGCTCATCGGCGGCCCACTGCTGCTGATCCTCTCTCTTATCGGCTTCTTCTTCCCGCCCGCCACGGTGGTGACGGTGCCGTTGAAAGTGCTGGTGTGCGGCTGGATGCTGGCATGGGACTTCCTCGATTATCCGCTGGCCATGCGCGGTGTCGGCCTGGTCGAGCGCTTCGCCTGGGTCGGCCGCAATTTCGGTGCTTTCACATTGTTCGGTGTACTGTGGGCGCTACTGGTTGTGGTGCCGGGCGTGGTGTTGCTGGTGCTGCCGATGGGCGTCGCCGGCGCCACACGGCTGGTTGTGGCTGGTGAGAATCCTTGACGTATGAATCTCGCCAACGGTACGATGAGTGGGTTATTAAGCGAGATATAATAATTTGTTGGGGGCAGAAGTCGATTTGGGGATGTGCTTCTTTGAAAAAAACAGATGCCGAAGTGATCCAGGAAGTGGGGAAGCAGTCATCGATACAGCGATCGAAAAGAACCGACACACAGAGCGAACCGTTCTTGGCATACTTGTGTTGCTCTTCGTGGTTGGCCTTGGCTTGATGGTCTATGCTGCCGTTATTCAACGCTGGGCGCTGCTGGTGCCGGGAGGGTTTTTGCAAATCGTTCCGATCCTCCACGAGGCAGGCTGGGATTCGATTCCTCTCACGCAAGCATCGTCTCCCCGTCCCGTAGATCTGGCGCGCTTTCGCCATGCTTACGAGAACTTATTGAACCACGAACATTTCGACATCTTGCAAGCAATATTTGGAGAGTAGCTGAAGTCGATCCGTTCGCGGAGAAGATGGGAAGGATCGAAACGCGTCGACAATTCTGCGAAGCACAGGATCGGTTGCGTAATTTTGTGGACTCATGCGGCGACATCGAACATGATTCTCGATGAATACCCGCAAGCCTTGATTCTCACCGGCCCGACTGGCTCCGGTAAGAGCCAGTTGGCCCTCGATTTGGCCGAGCGTCTCGACGCCGAAATTCTCTCGATGGATTCCATGGCGTTGTATCGCCGTATGGACATCGGCACGGCCAAGCCTACGGCCCAGGAGCGCCGCCGCGTGCCGCACCATCTCCTGGATGTTCTCGAACCGTGGGAGTCGGCCAGCGTTGCCTGGTGGCTGGAGCGTGCTGCCGAATGCTGCCGCGCCATCAGCCAGCGCGGCAAACGGCCTTTGTTCGTCGGCGGTACGCCTCTGTATCTGAAAGCATTATTGTACGGCTTGTTCGAGGGACCGCCTGCCGAAGAGTCGATTCGCCGCCGCCTGAACGCGGAGGCTGCCACCGCCGGCCGTATGGCGCTCCATACTCGGCTTGCTGCCGTCGATCCGGTTAGCGCCGCACGGCTGCATCCCAACGATGTGCGCCGGGTCATTCGGGCCCTCGAAGTCTGGGAACTAACGGGGCGGCCCATTAGCGAGTGGCAAACCCAGTGGTTGGAATCAACGGATAGGCAGCGACCAGCTGGAAGCGTAAGCGACAGAATGGCCGTCGCTTACGCTTCCGGCTCGTCGTCCGTGGCTCGTCCTCGTTGTCTCTGCCTCGATTTACCACGCTCGCAACTGTATGCACGCATCAATGCACGAGTCGAAAAAATGATCGCTGCGGGGCTGGTGGAGGAAGTGCGTGCGTTGCGGCAGCTGGAGCGGCCTCTCAGCCGCGAGGCGGCTCAGGCGCTGGGCTACAAAGAAGTGTTCGCTTATCTTGATGGCCATGCCGATTTGACCGAGACGATCCAGCAGATTCAGAAACGCAGTCGTCAGTATGCCAGACGGCAATTGAGCTGGTTTCGGCATCTGCCGCCATGCCAGCCCATTCGAGCCGAATTGACATTTGCCGCCTGGGGGTTGACAATATAAAGCAATGTCGAGGTCAAGCGTCTCCCTGGGCACCATTGCTGCGGGGGACGTTCGAGAGGGCCGTACCAATGCCGGTCGTGACGTTCCAAGTCCTCGAAGGAATCGACAAAGGGCGCATTTTCCGCGACCTGCCCACACCGGTCACCATTGGCCGCGAAGAGGGCAATGCGCTCCGTCTCAATGATGAACGCGTCAGCCGCTATCACGCCAAGGTCCAACACGATAACGGCGAGATCATCCTCACCGATCTGGAAAGCACCAACGGCACACGCGTCAACGGCAATGTGGTGCAGATTCGCCGTCTGCGTCCTGGCGACCGCATCGGTGTCGGCAAATCGCTATTGTTGTTCGGCTCGGAGCAAGAAATCAAAGCCCGCATCTTGGCTCTGTCCGGACTTCATACTCCGCCCACTGGTAATCTCGGGGCCAACAGTCTGCCGGCCACCGTTCATGCTCAGACTCTTGCCCTCCAATTCGATCACGATATCCATTGCGACCTGAATCCGCACGACAAAATCACCGAGATGGCCGGCACACTGTTTCTGGGTAGCCGGCCGTTGCCGCCGTTGCCCCAGAAAATGACCCCCTCGCAGGCCGCCCGCCTGGCCGAATTGCTCGATTTCCTGCACCGCCATCTGACCGCGGCCACGGAGAACATCAACGCCAACGAGGAAGGCTCGCTTATCACCCTTCGTTTTGCCGATTGGCAGCGTGTGCTGACTCTGCAGATGATTCTGGCACGCTATGTCCGCGCCGTCGCCGAGCCGGATGTGCTCGATGAATGATCTCAAGCCAGATCGGGCTCCCACACGACAATCGAGAAGCAACCTTGCCTACTGTGCTTGAGTGCGCGCGGGAGAGGTGGTTTTATGTTCCTATGCCCCCTGGCTTACCGGGAGGCTGTCGGATCGGGGAATTCGCACATGCCGCAAAATTCGTTTGTTCATCTGCACTGTCACAGTCACTACAGTTTGCTCGACGGCGCTAGCCGTGTGCCGGAGCTGGTGGCCCACGTCAAGAACCTGGGCATGAATGCCTGCGCCATTACAGACCACGGCAATCTCTTCGGCGCCATCGAATTTTATCTCGCCTGTCGGGAAGCCGGCATCAATCCGATAATCGGCTACGAGGCATACGTTGCGCCTGGCAAGCGCAGCGAGCGCGAGGCCAAAAAACGCGGCGAGGCCGGCTATCACTTGACGCTGTTGGCCAAAAACGCAACCGGCTTCAAGAACCTTATCAAGATGGCCAGCATCGCCTACCTGGAGGGCTACTATTATGTCCCACGCATCGATAAGGAACTGCTGACCGAGCATCATGAAGGGATTATTTGTCTATCCGGTTGTGCCAGTTCTGAATTCAGCGAAATGATCCTCAAGGACCAGATGCGAGAAGCGGAGAAGCTCTGCGCCTGGTTCGCGCAGCTGTTCGGCAAGGACTTTTACATCGAAATTCAGAGCAACGGCCTCGATGTGCAACGGCAGTGTGCCGAGGGCGCTATCGACATCGCCAACAAGATGGGCTTGCCGCTGGTCGCCACTTCCGACGCCCATTATCTGACGCAGGAGGACGCTCCTGCTCATGACGTGCTCTTGTGCATCAACACTGGCAAGACTCTGAACGATCCCCATCGGATGCGCTATGGCAATGGCGATGGCCGAATGGTTGACCAGTTCTACGTCTGCGGCCCTGAGGAAATGTATCGCCGTTTTCCCGAATTGCCGGACGCCGTTCGCCGCACTCAGGAAATTGCCGACGGTGTAGATATCCGCTTGCCGTTGAATACCCGCCATTTCCCCGTATTCACGCCGCCGGACGGCAAGACACCGGAAGTCTATCTGCGTGAGTTGTGTGAGAAAGGACTGCACGAGCGCTATGGGGATAACCCTTCGCAAGCGGCGCGCGAGCGGCTAGAACATGAGCTGAGCATCATCTGCCGCATGGGGTTCGCCAGTTACTTCCTCATCGTTTGGGACTTTGTCCGTTTTGCCGTAGAACACAAAATTCCGTGCAGCGCGCGCGGTTCTGCTTGCGGCGCTCTGGTCAGCTACGTCCTCAAGCTCAGTCATGTCGATCCGCTGGAGTACGACCTGCTTTTCGAGCGCTTTCTCGATCCCAACCGCTCCGAGGCGCCCGACATCGACATCGATTTCTGCCAGGAGCGCCGCGAAGAGGTGATTGCCTACGTCAAGCGCAAATACGGCGAAGAGAGCGTGGCGCAGATCGGCACGTTCGGCACCTTGGCCGCCCGCGCCGCCATCAAGGACGTGGGGCGCGTCCTCGATATGCCGCTCGAGCGTGTTAATCAGCTGACGAACATGGTGCCCAAGACGCTCGGCATCACGCTCGACGAAGCGCTCGAGCAGAGCGCCGAGCTACGGCAAGCGTACCAGACCGATCCGCAAGTACGCCAGCTGATCGATATTGCTCGCAAGCTGGAGGGCACCAACCGCAATGCCGGCACCCATGCTGCGGGCGTCGTTATCGCCAACGGCCCGTTGAGCGATTACGTGCCGCTCCAGCGCGTGGTCCGCAAAGGCGAAGACGCCGGCGCACGCGGCAATGAGGCTGTCGTTACGACGCAATGGGTCATGGGCGACCTGGAGAAGGTCGGTTTGCTCAAAATGGATTTTTTAGGTCTCGGTACGCTTACATTGCTGGATAAAGCAGTGCGGCTGATCGAGAAGACACGTGGCGAAAAAATCGACCTGTACAAACTGCCGCTTGACGATCCGGAGACGTATCAGCTGTTGCAGCGTGGCGACTCCAAAGGCGTGTTCCAACTGGAGTCCGAGGGTTTTCGCGAGCTGCTGAAGCGTCTGAAACCGGACAATATCCGCGACATCATTGCGCTCAATGCACTGTATCGTCCCGGCCCGCTCGGCGGCGGCATGGTAGACGCCTACATCAACTGCAAACACGGGCGGGAGAAACCCATTTATCCGCATCCTGTCCTGCAAGAAATCTTGGGGGAAACTTACGCCGTGATGGTGTTCCAGGAACAGGTCATGCGCATCTTGAACCGCCTGGGGGGTATTGAATTGTCCAGTGCTTATGCCTGCATCAAGGCGATCAGTAAGAAGAAAGAAGAGATTATCAATGCCCGCCGCATGGATTTTCTCAAAGGGGCGCAGGAGCGCGGCATAAGCCAGGACATTGCTGAGGACATCTTCGCCAAGATCGTTTACTTCGGAGGCTATGGTTTCAATCGCTCCCATAGTTGTGCCTATGCCTACGTTTCCTACCAGACGGCCTACCTGAAAACGCACTATACACCGGAGTTCATGGCGGCGCTGCTGTCCAGCGAGATCGACAACAGCAACAAGCGTGACGTCATGGTGGACCATATTGCCGATGCTCGCAAGATGGGCGTCGAGGTGTTGCCGCCGGATGTCAACGTCAGCGACAGCGAATTCACCGTTCACGATGGTAAGATCGTCTTCGGCCTGACCGCCATCAAGGGTGTTGGCCGTAACTCATCCGAAGAAATCGTCCGCGCTCGCAAAGAAGGCGGATGCTTCAGGGACATTTTCGACTTTTGCGAGCGCGTCGATCTGAGAATCCTCAATCGGGCGACGATCGAACGGCTCATCAAGGCAGGGGCGCTCGATAGCCTCGGCGGCCATCGTGCGCAGCTGATGAACGTTCTGCCACGCGCCATCCAATCGGCGACCGAACGGCAGGCCGATCAACGTCTGGGACAGCGCAATCTGTTCGATGCCTTCGCCGCCGAGGAATTGGTCAACCCTGCGGACCGGACAAAGGAGCCCCTGCCTGACGTGCCGCCCTGGACGGAGACCGACAAACTCAAGTATGAGAAGGAAGCACTCGATTTTTATTTCTCCAGCCATCCGCTGGCCCAAAACGAGAAACTCTTGGCCCGTTTTCGCAGCCACACCGCTGAGGAGATGAAGCAGCTGCCCGCCGATCAGGAAACGACGCTGGCAGGCATGTTCACGCAGATCGCCCTGAAAAACACACAGAAAGCGCGCAACGGCAACAGCCGCTATTTCCTCGCCCGCATCGAAGACATGAGCGGCTCGGCCAAATGCGTCATGTGGCCCGATGATTTTGCCCGTTTCAAGGAGGAAATACGCGACGACATCCCGTACGTCATCAAAGGCACCGTTGATCGCCGCCGCGAAGAGCCGACACTGGTCATCAACCGTATTTTGACGCTCGAGCAAGCACAGCGCGAATTGGCGCGCGGTCTATATCTCCTCTTGCGCCTGGGCCGTACCCAGCCGGAAGACATCGACCGTCTCGCGGAGGTATTGCGGCAGACACCGGGGCCATGCCCTGTATTTTTGACCGTGAAGGATGGGGTAGGTAAGTCTTGTGTTCTGAGACTCGGCCGCGACTTCGCCATCAATCCCAACACTTTTTCCCAAGACGATCTGGAAGCGATCTTGGGGCCGAACAGCGTACGGCTGATGTGATTGGCCTTGAAGCGATCTCGCATAAGTCCCAAACGATCAATCCAACCCGAAGAATGCCGGTACGCCGATGCGAAAAATCATGGCGATGGAGCGCAGCGCCTCGCGGACATCGACTTTCGATTTGCCGGCCCGACGATTCTCGAAGAGGATGGGCGTCTCGCCGATTTTGCAACCGGCTTTGCGACAGCGGTACAGTACCTCTTGCTGAAACGAATAGCCACGCGAATGCACGCGCTCCAGCTGGACTGCGCGCAATTTCGCGACGCGATAACAACGATAGGCGCCGCTGCAATCCCGGGCCGGAATGCGCATGAGCAGCGCGACCAGGGTGTTGATGCCGCGGCTCATCAGCCGGCGGCGGAGCGGCCAATTGACGCTGCCGCCGCCGGGCACGTAGCGCGAACCGATCATCACGTCATGGCCGTCCATTCCTGCCAAGAGGGCCGGCAGGTAGCGTGGATGATGGCTGAAATCAGCGTCCATGTTGACGAACAGATCGTAACCATGTTCCAGAGCGTAGCGCATGCCAGCCAGGATAGCGGTGCCCAGGCCGAGCTTGCCAGGGCGGTGCAGCACGTGCAAATGCGGATTGCGGGCCGCTAACTCATCGGCCAGCCGGCCGGTGCCGTCCGGCGAGTTGTCGTCGATGACCAGCAGATCGGCGGAAGGTACGGTTTTGTGAATCTCCGCCAAAAGCGGCGCCAGGTTATCGCGTTCGTTGTAAGTGGCCAACGCGATCAAGATGCGGGCAGGGGCGGCGGACGGCACGGCTACTCCTTCTCGATTGTGGCTTGAACTACGCGTTGCGTTAATTATCCTACAAGAAGAGGGGATACGCGGAAGTCGCAACCGTCCAATCCATCGAGAGAGCAGACCACGATGGCCACTCCCATTCTGATCGTTTGCCCCAAGTGCCAAAAACAGATCAAAGCGCCCGAGAATGCGCTGGGCAAGAAAGTTCGTTGCAAGTTTTGTCAAGCCGTCTTCGTCGTCCGCGCAAGAGGCCGTTCGCCTGCGGTGCGGGGGAACGAGAAAAAGTCCGCCAAACCGTCCACAGATAAAGCTACCGCCAAACCAGTCCCCGACGACGAAGACAATGATCCCAGTCCCTATCGCCTTGTCGAGATCAGCCTGGCGCCGCGCTGCCCGGATTGCGCCAATGAGATCGAGGAAGGGCAAGTCATCTGCCTCCACTGTGGCTACAACATGCGCACACGTGAGAAGGCCAAAACACGCAAAGTCTACGATCAGACGTTCAAGGATTATTTCTTTTGGCTGTTGCCCGGCATCGCTTGCGCCCTGGTCGTTTTCAGCCTCCTTGGCTTCAATATCTGGTATTTGCTGAAGATCAACGACCTAATCAGCGAAAATGATGCGTGGTATTTGTATGTGTGGCGTTCGGGCCACATCAAGCTGTGGGTCGTCATTATCTCGCTGTTCTGCATGTGGTATGCCGGCAAATTCGCCGTTAAACGCCTCATCCTCAATCCCAAACCGCCCGAAATCGAGAAGTTGAAATGAGGACTTGTTCTCTTGAAGGTTAACGGAAAGCGCTGTAAGACACGCTGCCAGCGTGCCTACAAGCATATTTTTTGCTACTTCCCTATTTGGCTTTTTCGTCTGTTGGTACCTACATGTTTTCGTTTTTCTTTTTAGTTTGACAGCAACCCGTTCATATCCCATCTTTCGGCTAGAGAGCAAGAACACTCGTTGCAGTCCCGTTCCCTCGATCTGCCGTCGAGCGTCCTGCAATTCGGTGGGACCGGCGTTACGTCGGTCATTTGGAGTTCGCCGCAAGATAATGGAAGTGCGTGAGGACGCCCTTCGCGCCGATTCCCTTTTTGCCACAAAGGACACCACTGCCATGTTGACAACAGATCTTGGGGCCTGCGAATGGTTCGTCTGGGACTTGCGACGCAGCAATCTCATTGAGCGCGGGCAGCTCGATCAAGTCGTCGGAGAGTTCCTCAATAAGCATCCAGGGGCCGAACCGCCAGCCTTGGCGCAATATCTGGTGAGCCAGGGGGTCTTGACGCAATTTCAGGCCGATCGTCTGCTTCAGGGCAAGACTCAGGACTTCGTGCTTGGCCCGTTCATCCTGATGGATGCGCTGGGCAGCGGCAGCATGGGCACGGTCTACAAAGCCCAATCTAAGACCGACAACGGCTGGTACGCCGTCAAAGTGCTGCCGCGGCGCAGCATGTGGAATGTCCGCATTGCCCGTCGCAAGGTGCGTGCTTTTGAGCAGTGCAAGCATCCCTCCGTGGTGCCGTTCGTGGATGTCGGCACTTCTGGCAGCATGCACTATCTGGCCTGGCCCTTCGTCGAAGGCGAGCCGCTCGACAAACTCGTTTCGCGCGAGGGTCGTCTCCCTCCGGACCGGGCCGCCCACTATGCCCTGCAAATTGCCGAAGGTTTGCAACAATGCCATACCCAGGGACTTTTCCATGGCTTGCTCAAACCATCGAATCTCCTGGTCGGCGTCGATGGGCAGGTGCGCATCCTCGACTTCGGTATCGGCTGTTTGCTGGCCGAAACGGAGGGCGAATCGTTGGTGGACACGATGTCCACGGCCAATGCGGTCAATAGCGGTCTGGATTGTGCCAGTCCCGAAAGTATCATGGACCCAACCAATCTGACGCCTCTGGGCGATCAATACAGCTTGGGCTGTGTGCTGTACTACTGTCTGACCGGCCGTTTTCCATTCCCGGACGGCACAGCAGTCGAGAAGATGATGGCCCATCAGCACAAGCAGCCCAAGCCGATTAAGCAGCTGAATGCCGAAGTGCCGGAAGGCCTAATCACGGTGGTAGATCGGCTGATGAAGAAATCGCCATCGGAGCGTTACGCCGACTGCAGCGAAGTGCTGGAGGCACTGCGTCCGTTCGCTGGTGTCGCAGCGGTGCCGATGCGGCGGGCGACCATGGCAATGCCGCGCGTCCGTCTGGCGCCTCCGGAGGTCGCGCGTCCGGCAGCAGCCATGCCTCCCCCTGCACCCTCTGCCCCTCGGCCGCGCGCCGCACTGCCGGTGCCGCCACGCCCCGCCGCGCTGGCGGACAAGCTGCCACGCTCCGAACAGGGTCCAAAACCTACCGTTGCCGCTCCGTCGACGCTGACAACGCCTCCCTCTCCTGTCGTCAGTGCCGTGGAAACGGCGATCCCCCTATCCACTCTCCAGCAAGCGCCGCCGGAGCAACGCTTCGGCAACCTGAGCATCGTCCTGCTGGCGGTCCTCGCGGGTATCGCCGCCTATTTTCTCAGCGCACTGGTTAACCTCAAGTTATAGGACCACGTGCATCGGCCGACTGGCAGCGCCAGCAAGGGATGTTTCCTTGCTGGTGCTGCGTTCTGGAATTGTGCCCCTTGGCGGTAGCCATTTTTTCAGGGTTCTGAGCGTCCGTTCCTGGAATTATACTGGTCGAATTTACTATAGCTGGGCAAGCGGCGCAACGGGCTTGACCCCCTCTGCCGGCCTATTACAATGGAATCCGTTGCAGCACGCTTGCGAAGGATGAAAGAGGAAAAACCAAGGATGACGGAAGGCGTTCTTTCTCATCCTCCCTCCTTCATCATTGACAGCGATCTTCCCCTTCCTTGTTTTACTCCTCGTTATGGGAAGCTGTTATGAAACCTGCACAAGTAGAAGGCCGCACCAAACCCGCACCGGGGGAGGGCCGTATGAAAACCGCACAGTGGACGGCCGTGCTCGTCCTGGCCTTGATGGTGGGCGGCATCTCGTTTGTCAGCGTTTACCTAGGTGATCGGGGCAGCGATAGCTCCGAAGCGGTGCAACCGTCCGCGCCGGCTACTTTGAGCTTTCCGTTCAAGAGCTTCCCCCGGGAATTCGCTCCGCAATTTACGGAAAAGATACAGACCACAGAAGTGGGACACCGAGGATATCAAGATTATTGGTTCGTCAACGACAGTGGACAGGACATACCTGTGGGGCTAAATGAAAAAGGCTGTACCTGTTCGGAGGTGGAAATAACCGTGGCGCCGCCGAGCTGGATGCCGCACCTGGTGCAGTCAGCCGTCACCCAGGCGCTTCAACAACCGCCGCGCGGGTTGGAAAACCTCGCCATCTTGGCTGCGACTTGCGATCGTGCGTATCAATTTCCGGAACTGCCGGACGCTGAAAAGACAGTGTTAACAAAAGAATTGTCCGCCAGGGCGATAGTGCCAGCCGGTGCGGTCGGCCGAGTGCGCCTCAGCTGGCGCCAGGAACAGGTTAAGCCCCTCCGCACTTACGCCGATCTGTGGATGGGGCAGCGCGGCGGCCCTGCCAGCGCACGTTTGGAAACCAACGTGCGCATCTCGGCGCCGTTAGAAGTCAACAAGGAATTGACGATCAATGCTGTCAATGAGCGTGAGCTGGAAAAAATGGAAAAGGGGCAACGCGGCTGGATTATCTGTTTTTCGCTGACGCGGCCGACTTTCCACATTAAGGCGGAACTGCTGCACGACTGGCCCCGGACAGCACAATCGGACCCGGTCGAGGTCGGTGAACCAATTCCACTTTCCTCCGTCGATTTACGGCGCCTGGAGGCAAAGCAAGAGGCGATGCGGGACTTGACGGCCTTATCCGGCTACCGGATTCCGGTGACGGTGCGGGCCAAGGCCCGAGACGGCACACCGATGGAGTGGGGACGCTTTCATCGTGTCGTCCAGTTGAGCAGCAGCGATCCCGGCATCGATCCGGTACAGGTTCAGGTGACAGGGGAAGTGATCGGCGACATTAGCATGACGGGCGATGAGGGAGGAACGATCAACCTTGGCCCGTTCCCCCGCAGGCACGGCACCCACTCTCAGGTCAATCTGGATACCGATGAAAAAGGGATCGATCTGGAGTTGGACATGACGCGCAAGCCGAAGTACCTGAATGTTACTCTGAGCGCGCCGCAGGAGTTGGCGGGGCATCGCTCCTGGGTGCTGCGTGTCGAGGTTCCGCCTAACGCGGCGCGGGGCGAGTTTCCTCGTGCCGACAATCCGGACTACCGCGACAGCGCGATTTATGTCAAAACGAAGGGCGGGAAATCCGGGACGTCGCTCCGCTCTATGCGCATTCCGGTAAAAGGCGTGGCCAACGAAGGATGAAGTAGTTTCCCTACCCGCCCACCGTGCCTGCAAGGGATGGCTTCGTGGGCGCAGCGGGCGGGCCCGGGGAGGTTGAAATTCTCAGGGAGGAAGGCCGCTCATGAACAGGCCAAACGACGAGTTGAGCCCGGCAAGCACTCCTGCCTCGGCGCAGGATGCCTCCTGTCCGGGACGCAGATGGTCATTCCAGTTGGCCGCGTTGGGACTGGTCCTGATTAGCGCCTTGGCCAGTATGGGGTTGGCGTACTGGCTCAAGCAGCCGCAAGCGACCGAGAGCGCGGGCAAGGGGATTCCCGTACGCCTGTTTCCGAACTGGGGCAAGCCCGATTTCGTCCTTGTCCTGTCGGCACAGCAGAATGGCTACATGCTGCCGTGTGGCTGCTCTTCTCCGCAGGTCGGCGGCCTGGAGCGACGCTACAACTTCATTCAGCTGCTCAAGAAAGAAAAACGCTGGCCGGTCGTCGCTATCGATCTGGGCGACGTGGTACAGAAGAGTGCCCCTCACGCCCCTGTCAATCTGCCCAACGTGCAAGGACTGATTAAGTATCGCTATTCGATGATGGCCCTTAAAGAAATGGGGTACTTAGCCGTCGGTATCGGCGGGAATGAGGCAGAGGCGCTGGCCAAGATCGAGGGCGAATGGGCCGCCAACTCGCCTCAGCCGGCTGTCCTCCTCGCCAACCTCAAGGATGCCGAGAACAATTTTCCTTTCCTCAAAGCCATCGAGACGCAAACTGTCCCCGGCACCAACATCAAAATCGGCGTCACTAACATCATCGGTCCAACCGTCGCTGAGAGCATCAAAGATCCAACTGTGAAGTTCGTGCCCTCGAACTTGGATTGTCTGAACGAGCAATTGAAGAAGATGCACGCTGAGCATGTGGATCTGCCTATCCTGCTCTATCACGGTCTGGCCACCGGGCGTCAAGAGGCTATCCGCTGCGCCAAAGCGTTTCCGGATTTTCCGATTATCCTTGCCTTGACCGAAGAGGATGAACCGCCGGCCCATCCCATTTCGGTAGATCATACCAACGGCATCCGCAATTATGTTTTCCGTCTGGGCCACAAAGGCAAGTGCATTGGCATCCTTGGCGTCTACCGCAATGGCCCCAATTTTAACTTCAAATATCAGCTTGTGGAAATGAGCGAGGAATACCTGACGCCGCCGGAAAAGGAGGCGACGCAGCCGATCATGAAGCTGATGGAGGATTACACACGCGAATTGAAAAATAAGAACTATCTGGAAAAGTACGGCCAGACCAAGCATCTCTTGCAGGCGCTGGATCCCGTACCAGGCTTGCGGAACCCAGGGGATGGCATGCCTCACTACATCGGCACCGAAGCGTGCAAGAAGTGCCATGAATTTGCCTATGACGTATGGAAGAAAAGCCCACACAGCCATGCGTATCAAACGTTAGTGGATGCGAAACATCCCTCACTGCGTCAGTACGACGGCGAATGTATCGTCTGCCACACCGTTGGGTTCGGTTATAAGACGGGTTTTAGCAATGAGAAGGACACGCCGAAGTTGAAAGATGTTGGCTGCGAAAGCTGCCACGGGCCGGGCAGTCTCCATGCCAAGAATCCTGAAAATCAGGAATGGCGTGAGCGCATGAACCTGCCCTGGCTCGCGGCTCGCAAGAGCGGCAACGAAAAAGCCAAGAATGCGGCCATCGAGAAATTCTGTGTCAGCTGCCACGACATTGATAATGACGTGAATTGGGTCCACAAAGAAGGCCATGATCCGTTTCTCGAAAAGTGGGTGAAGAAGAACATCATCCACAACAACCCGCCAGAAAAAGAATAAAGTTTCGCCGCGAGCCTCGTCTCGTCTACGAGCCGGTAGTGTAAGCGACAGCAGAGTATTCGTCGCTTACGCTACCGGTCCGTTTAAAAGAGATGCCGTGAAGACGTTCATTGAGGCATTCCTATGGCCGGCGTAGCGGCAGGAAGCGGCTCCAAGCTGATGACGTGCGAGAACTATCCTCTTATCCCGGTCCAGGGAGCCACCGATGCCAAAGAACCCCACGACGGCCCCATCATGGCCAACCCAGATCATCTCTTCGGAGCGATCACTGAATCACTCAAACAACTCGCTGACCGAGCGATCGTAGTGAATGCGCTCGATGGCGTCGGCCAACAGGCGCGATACGCTCAGGACCATGAGATTGGCCAGCTGCTTGTTCGGCGGTACCGGGATGCTATCTGTCACCACGATTTGACGGATCGGCGCATCGCGCAGGCGCTCGATGGCTTGACCGCACAGCACGCCGTGCGTGGCGCAGACGTAAATCTCGCGTGCGCCGTTGCGTTTAGCAACATGGGCAGCACCGACGACGCTACCAGCTGTGGAAATCATGTCATCGAAGATGACTGCGACTTTGCCCTCCAGGGAGCTACCAATCAGATTGGCTTGCTTGGTCTCCGTGGCGCTGGAACGGCGCTTGTCTACGATGGCGATGGCGCCGCCGAGCTTCTTCTGATGCATCAATGCTTTCTTGATGCTGCCTTCGTCCGGGCTGAGGACGACCAAGTCGCTTTGCGGAATATTCAGACTACGAACGAATTCGTTGAGGACAGGGCTGGCGTACAAATGATCGACGGGGATATTGAAAAAGCCCTGAATCTGCGCGGCATGCAGGTCGAGAGCCAGCACCCGATTGGCGCCGGCGGTGGTCAGCAAGTCGGCGACCAGCTTGGCCGAGATCGGTACGCGGCCCACATCCTTACGGTCTTGGCGCGCGTAGCCGTAATAGGGTAATACCGCAGTAATACGGGCGGCGCTGGCGCGCTTGAAGCTGTCGAGCATAATCAACAGCTCCATCAGGTTCTCATTGACCGGCGGACAGGTCGGCTGCACCAGAAAGATGTCGCGGCCGCGCACATCCTCATCGATGCGCACGGAGATTTCGCCATCAGGAAAATTGGACAGCGTGGCGCGGCCGAGCGAATCGCCGAGGTGATGAGCGATTTTCTCTGCCAAGGCGATATTGGCGCGGCCGCTGAACACCTTCAGTCGATTGTTCTCGTACATGATGTCGAACTCGCTTGTTCCTTTCGGACCGTACCGCACGGAATCCCTTGGATTAGATACGCATTATGAAGGCAGAGGGAAGCAATTGTCAACGAAAACGAGCCGGAAAGCGTAAGCAACGGCTCTACAGCTGTGCCGGCAGCAGCAGAGCAGCGGGATTGCGAAGTTGCTGCAGGATAGCGTTGGCGAAGATGGCGCCGACGGCCCCATCGATGACGCGATGATCGAACGACAGTGAGAGATACATCATGTCGGCAGGATGGATCTGGCCAGCATCGTCGTACATGGGCCGCTTGACGATCTTGCCCAGGGCCAGAATACCTACTTCGGGCGGATTGATAACTGGCGTGGCAATCAGGCCGCCGTAACTGCCGACCGAGGTGACGGTGAAGGTGCTGCCCAGCAGATCCTCACGGCGCGCCTTGCCGGCGCGGGCAGCGCTGCTCAATCGTTCGATGTCGCGGGCAATGGTGCCGATGTCCTTCTGATCGGCGTCGCGGACGACGGGCACCATCAGACCGGCTGGCGTGGCCACGGCGACGCCGATGTGATAGCGATCATGCAACACGATCTCACCGGCTTGTTCATCGAGGCTAGCATTGACGATCGGTACTTCCTTAAGGGCGGCGACGACGGCCTTGATGAAGAACGGCAGATACGTCAGTTTGATGCCGGCGCGGGTATAGGTATCGCGCAGGCTGTCACGGAGACGAACGAGATCCGTCACGTCGCATTCTTCGACAAAGCTGTAATGCGGGATAGCACGTTTGGATTGAACCATACGTTGGGCGATGGTGCGGCGCAATCCCTGCAACGGGATGCGTGTGCCGGGCTTGCCGTAATCGGCAACGGCCTCCCGAACCGCCATCTTGCCCGTCTCACCCGCTGACGAAGCCGCAAGACGTGAAGTGAGATCCTCAAGGAGAATGCGTCCATCCGGCCCGCTGCCGTGAATCGTAGATAGATCGATGCCGAGCTTGCGCGCCATTTGCCGCACGGACGGCGCCGCCTTGACGGGCAGGCGGCCGACTGCTTCAGCGTGGAGCGGGCCATTTGGAGTCGTCGTTGCCAGCGTCCGAGCCGCGACTGTTAAGGAGCGGTTGGCTTCGTGGCTTTTCTCACCGCTCCCGGACGGTCGCGGCTCAGACGTGCTTTCGTAACTCAACAGTACTTGGCCGACCTGGATCGTCTGTCCCGGCTGAGCATGCAGGGCAGTTATGGCGCCGGCGAACGGTGCAGGCACTTCCATGGTAGCCTTATCGGTCATGACTTCGGCGAGCGCTTGGCCGCGCTGGACCGTCGCGCCCGGCTCGACCAGCCAACGGACCAACTCTGCCTCGTAAATGCCTTCGCCGATTTCGGGCAGCGCGAAATCCATGACGTTCCTCGCAAAAGAGCTAACCACAGAGTCACAAAGAACACAGAGAGAAAAAAGAAGAACAAACAGGAAAACCTATCAACCCCATACCTATTGTTCACTCGTTGTTTTTCTTTTTTCTCTGGGTTTTCTTCTCTGTGCCCTCTATGGCTCTGTAGTTAGTTTTTCTCTCATGCCTCTTCCGTGAGCAGTGCATGCAGCGCGTCCTGGATGACCGGCAGCTGCGGCACGGTGTTTTGCTCGTATACCTGATTCAG
>JAJPHU010000208.1 GCA_021325115.1 Planctomycetota bacterium
AAAACGGCGATCCAGGCCAGTGTGTTTAGCCAAAAATCTCCGATTTCGGCGATCCAGTCCATGTGTAAATCCTCCGGCGGCGGGGCGCGCGAACGCGCCGGTAGATCCTACCGGGACGTCCACACACCTCGCTCGCCGTTACGCAGCGTGTTTGCGAGCAGCAGCCTCGGCAAACACGGCCAGCATTTGCCGATAATGCTGCTCGAAGGTCCATTGCGCCGCTGTGCGCCGCGCTGCCTGAGCACAGGCAGCACGGCGCGCGGGATCGAGCAGTTGCTTGATCGCTCCGGCCAGCTGCTCGAGATTGTGGGGATCGTCGATCACGAAACCCTCGCGCGGCGGGTGCATGACCTCAGCAGCGCCGTTGTAGCGCGTGGTGATGACCGGCAAACCACAGGCCAGCGCCTCCAGCACGACCAAAGAACACGGATCGTAGAAAGTCGGATGCACGAAGAAGTCGGCGGCAAAATAGCAGTTGCGCATGTCGGAGCAGTAGCCGATGAAGCGAACGCGTTCGGCGACGTTCAGCCGCCGCGCCAGCCGCTCGAAGGCGGCCGTATCCGGGCTGCCGGCCACCACGAGACGAAACGGCGACTCCGCCGGCAGCAGGGCCACGGCGCGAAGCAAAGGCTCCAGCCCCTTCAAGCGATAATTCATGCCGGCAAACAGGGCAACTGTGTGCTCAGGCGCCAAATCCCACTGCTGTCGCCATTCCAAACGGCGGCGCGGCCGGTCCCGCTCATCAAAGCGATCGAGAGCAATGGCAATGCGGACCATGCGCAAATTAGCCAAATCGAGATGGTAATACTCCTCAAAGTGACGGCAAACCATCTCGCTGATGGCGACGACGAGCAGCCGTTGGCGTCGGTATTGATAGCGGTCCAGAACCGAATACGAACAATGCGATGGGTCAAGCAGCCGTAGCCAACCGGCCAAACGGCGCACCAGTGGGCGGCGATATTTCAGGAGATTGTGCGCCACCGTGGCGGCATACAGGCCGCCCTGCGGATAGAGCACGTCCAAACCGGGGAGTTTATCGAAGCCGACTGTAACCTGGTGATTTGCGGAAGCCAGAGCACGGCGACAGGCAGCAGCGAAGACCCAGGGGCGGAGAAAACGCGGCACACGCGGGACATGGATGCGATGGAAAGTCAGCGCCGCCGGCAGGGCGGATGGGTCCCAGCGCCGCGCATACAGGTGAACGTCATGGCCGTCCGCTGTCAAGCGCCGCGCCAGGTCGGCGATGTACGTTTCGCAGCCGCCGCGACTGGGTAACACACTGTCATGACAGAATGCCAGATTCATCTCTGCGGCTCCTATCTCTAATGCGCGGCCTCAGGTCAAGAGCATTTTTCGGCGCGGGCGTTGTGGCGGCGATAGCGCCGCCAGCGATAGAGAATGAACCAGCGCGTCCACGAACAGCGGGGCCGCACCGGTCCCGCACCGCGATAGGCTCGCCAGAACGCCAGACGATCGCGCATATCAATGCCCAGAATACCGGAAGAATAAAGGAGTTCAGCGAGATCTTTGGTCTGCCATATGCGCCATGTCCGTGGATGATGATTCAGCCGGTGCAGGTCGATCAGATGAAGTCGGCCACGCCAGCCTTCGACCGGCACGCCGCGCGTATCATCGGCGGTGATGAAAAAGTGACACAAGTACAAATCTTTGTGGAAACAGTGGCGGTCGTGGAGCATGCGTGTCAGGCGGGCCATCTCGGCGGCCAGGCCGCGCTTCCACTGTCGAAACGATTGCGCGTCTTGGCGAAGAGCGGCGAGCGGAATCGCTTCCTGCAACGACACCATGCCGGCCAGTTCTTCAACAGCGAGGCAGCTGCGGAGTTTGCCCCAGGGGCCGATGTACTCGGCGACGGCAACCGTACGGGGGACAGGTAAGCCTTGCCGCCGCGCCCATTCCAGGTGCTGCCATTCCCGCCAGGCCGGCGACCAATGCCGCTGCGGCCACAAAGTCGCCAGCCAACCTCGCCACCGCGGCAGTTGATAATGCCGCTTCAAATACACTGACAAGCGCCGCGTCCGTTCCTCGGCCGGACCTGGGAGGACCCAACGGCCAGTCGAGCGCCCCTGCTTGGCGTGGAAGCGATCCGTGACGGTCGCGTCCATAATGCGCTCGGCCCAGTCGGCCCCAGCGAAACGCGGCCAATCTGGATGCTGACGCCAGCGGCGAACCCCCAACAGCAAACGCCGCCAGAACGAATCGCGCCTGCCTTGGGGAGCAGACGGCCGGCGTAAGCTGGCTGGTAAGGATACCATCAGCCGGTTGGACGGTCCCACCGGCCGGCTTGCGCCGGCCGTTCGCCGTTCGCCTTTTGTTTGAAGATAGCCAGCACGGAAGCGGCTCAGATCGCTGCGACTGCAACCGGCCTGACGGAGCACTTGCTGCATCCGTCGCAGATCGCGGCCCGCTCGCCGCAGCTGGTGACGTCTTTGTGGTTTTAAGCCATCTACATTGTCGATAATTACATCCAATCGTCCGTCCGTCTGACACACGGCCAGTCCGCAGCCGGCGGCTCCAAAACCGAGATAGCAGCTGGCTTCGTGCAAACGCCGAAGCAACGCTCCTGTCTGGCGTAGTACGGACCAGCGCCGCTTCGACTCCGCCGGTCTGGTTCGACGGCGTGTCCGATAGGCCAACCATGCCTCGAGACTGCACGTATCTGCGAGCGGCTCGGTAAGCAGGAAAGACACAACTCCTCCATCATTCGCGCGGTGTTGGCCCAGGGCGAGCACCTGCGGCGCGGCGATGCCGTGGCGCTGCAAACGCAGAAGCAGCGCCGCTTGTCGCTGTTCGGGCGAAACGGCGGTTCGCTGCCTTCGCTCGATCAAGAGGGTGCGAGCAGCGTCTGGCAAAGCGGGCCAGCGCCGTCGCAGCGAAGGTGCATCCGTATTCTCCTCCCTGTGGAGTAGAAGATAATCCGGCACCTGTTCCCTGCAACGCTGTTGCAAAGCGGGCGTGACACACAATGCCTCGCCGGCCAGGCAAATCCAGGCTTGCGGCGGAGCTGGCGGCTGGCGCTTCTCACGGATGTGCCGCCGTCTTAGCAAGTGCCGCGCCTGTGCCTCAATTGTCTGTACAGCGGCCCGCCATGAAACGTCGAGAGGAGAGCTATTGCGCCAGTACGCGCGTAGAAAGAGCAGCCGTTCCTCTGCTGTGGCCAGAGCATCGTCCACGGTGGCATGCAGAGCGGCGAGGCCGCGGCAGCGCTCGCGCCAGGATAGCGCTTGCCGCAAACAAGCCCGCTGCCAATCGAGGAGGTGAATCGCGCCACTGCGGCTATCGAGGAGCAGATGATTGGCATAGAGATCGGGATGATGAAAACCGGCCGTATGCAGACGCGCCAGAGCAGCGCCCAGCCGGCGTGCGATGCGCTGCCGCCGTCGCGGCCGTTTTTCCGCAGCCAGGATGGCCCGCAGCTCCATGCCCGGCGCTTCGCGCACCAGCAGAAAAGCGCGGCCCCGACCATCCTCGCCCGCCGCCAACCATTCCGGGCCGGGCAGACCCTCACGCTCCAAGGCTTGCAGCGTCCGAGCCTCACGCAACGAGCGCGACAACCAACCGAAGCCGGCCACGGCGTTGCTTATACGAGTCCGCCAGGTGACACGATGTTCGCACTTCAGAAAAGCGCTCCATTGCTCGCCATTTGCTGGGAACGTGATGCGGGCTACATTCCGATCGGGATGGCCGCTGACAATGTGCGGCGTCTGGCCAGGCAGAGCCAGGAAGTCGGCCGCCTCTCGGACGCCGAGTTGGCGAAAAAAGGACCGATAGCGGGGAGAAATTTCGAGAAAACCCTTTCTGCCGCGCAGACGGCCACGGACCACCAGCCGCCACCCGAGCAGGCATGTCACTGCCAGCACAATCAGTGCAGATGGGATTAGGGTCATGGGGCAAACTCTTCTCTTCCCTGCGGTACGATGGCCAACGGGGCGTGTAAATACCCTGCTCGCCCCTTAATGCAGCAATTCCTCAGCGGCGTCATAGACTTCATCGGGCGTCAGTTGCAACATACAGCGATGATCCAGCGGACAGACGCGGAGTTGGCACGGCCCACATTCCACGCGCTTTTGCAGATGCACGGCACGGGGATGATACGTCTCGGTCCATTCGATGTGCGTCGGCCCAAACAGGGTGACTACCGGGCGATCGAAAGCAGCTGCGAAATGGCGTGGTCCGCTATCAGTCGTCACCAGTAGATCGGCGCGGCGCACACATGCCTTGGTCAAACCGATCGACAGATGTGGACCATCCGGCACGGCGGGAGCGGTCAGATCCGCGAGCGCATGGACGTTCGGATGCTTCGCTTGCCGGGCAATATCGCGCGCCAGTTCGCGTTCGTTCGGTCCGCACAAAACAAGGATGCCACTGCCGCGTTCCACAGCGAGCCGGCGAGCCAGGTCCGCGAAGTACGCCGACGGCCAATGTTTGGCTGAGCCGAAAGCCGCGCCAGAATTAAGACATATAACCTCGGAGTAGTCTTCCAAATGCGCCCGCTCCCATACCTGGTCGGCAGCACGTTCGTCGGCACCGGTCGTGAACAACTCCATGAGGCGGCTCGGCCGCGGGCAGCCGGCCCGCTCGACGAGCAGATTGTAGGCATCGAGGACGGGGCTGGGTTGGCGTTGGCCGAATTCGTCACGCACCGGCTGCAACACATCGGTCAAGAGCAACGAGCGGCAATAACGTGCGTAGCCGATGCGTCGTCGGCAACCGCCCAGCCAGGCCGTCCATGCCGAGCGAAACGTGTTGGAGAACAAGACAACCAAATCGATGCGCCGCCGGCGCAGTTGCCAGGCCACTGCCAGCACACCCTGCGACCACGGGCCGCCGTTGAAAAAGACAAGGTCATCAAACCAGTCACCGCCTGCGAACACCTCGGCGACATACGGCTTCATAACGCCGATCAGCCGAGACTCCGCGTAATGGCTACGCAACGCTCGCAGCGCCGGCGTCACCATCACGGCGTCTCCAATCCAGTTGGGCAAGAAAACCGCGATATTCATGTCGAAACCGTTTTTCAGTTTCTTGTTTCCCAACTCTGTTTGGGAACACTATCCGCGAAACACCCTTTCGCCCCTGCCTCCCCCGCATGAGATGCCAGAAGCGAAACAGCGTTTCACGAAGCAGGTTCTCAAAATTCTGTTTGGGAACCTGGACATATTCCGGTCAGACCGTTTTTCGGGTTATGCTGCATGTTCCAGCGTCAGCGGCGCCGGACGCCGCGCCGCGAGCTTGCCGGCCACGGCCGCGTGCAGAAGCGGCAACAGAATCTCATGATGGCCAGTCAGTTCGATGCCTTCATCTGCCGGGCGATGCAGCACGTTCACCGTGCTGCGATAGTGCGATTGCTTATCCACATTGACCGTCACCAGGCCGTCGAGATTATGGCCGAAGTTACGGACCACGCTGATCGCCTTGAGGAACACTTCCGGCAGGACCACGGCACTGCCGAGATTCATCCACACGCCCTTGCTCATACCGGCGACGACGCTGCACAGCAGGCGGAAATCGATCATCGACGCTTCGCCCAAAGCCGCCCCGGAGACGTGCGGATGCATGTGTACGATATCGGTACCCAGGGCGACGTGGATGGTACAGGGAATGCCAGCCCGATAGGCGGCCAAGACGAGGCTGCTGTCGGCGTAGGGGCAGTGCTGTTGTTCCAGGTACCGGCCCAGGGCGGCGCCGAGTCCGAGGTCGTTCTCGGCGCCGGCGCGAGCAGCGACGGCGAAGGCGTCGGCAGGCTCGCGGGCCATGCCAAACTTGCCGGCGTGCAGACTGGCCGAGACGTCCTCGCTAGTCTTGCCGGCCAGCGCCAGCTCAAGATCGTGGATTGCCGCTGCGCCATTCAGAGCCACGGCCTTGACGATGCCCCGGTTAATCCAGTCGATCAGATACGGAGCGCAGCCAGTTTTGATGACGTGGCCTCCCAGCGCCGCGACGACTGTTCGGCCGTCTTCGTAGGCGCGGCAGAGGTGATCGCGCACGCAGCGCAGCGAATTACTGGCCAATTGGCGCGGCAAGCTGTCGATCCAGTCGGCGACCGTGGTGTCGGCTGCCACTGGCTGGCCAAGATCCTCGTAAAAGACCTTTGAAGGGCGCGATTCAAGGTCATAGGTCTTCAAGCCATTCAGATCGAACGGTTTCATGATCTTCTCTGCTCTCGGGTTCAAGTTTCCTTTACTCCGTTTAGCCACGAGCCGCAGGCGAGTGCTCCCGCGCTCGCCTGCGGCTCGTGGCTAAACGGAGATCGAGGAGGAAAGGACGGATCGCAAATATCCATCCAGGGCGTCCTGGCCGGACTCGACGCACAGCCGAATCCGCAGCCACCACAACGGTCGGTCCCCCAGGCGGGACAGCCGCAGCTTCACCGCATCCTTTTGCGTGGTCACGACCAAGGTACCGCCGGGCAAACGACCGGCCCAGCGATGCAGTTCCTCAATGTCCGCACAGCCATAGGCATGATGATCAGGATAGACGCGGAAATCCAACAAGCGAGCGCCAAGGTTGAGCAACGAGCGGCGAAACGCTTCGGGATTGCCGATGCCGCCGAAGGCCGCCGTCGGACCCTCGCGGAGCAACTCCAGCGATGCACGCATGCCGTCGCTGTTGCTTAACTCCACGGGGCGATGCGTTGTCTCCACAACGGGTTTGTGCGGGGCGATCCACTCCAGAGTCCGGCGCAGTCGTTCACACTGTTCGGCCGATGCTTGATCGCAGCGCGTCAGCATCAGGACATCGGCTCGCCGCAGGCTGTCCGGCGGCTCACGCAGCAATCCGCGTGGTAACAGGTAGCCATGCCCCCAAGGCGCCGTGGCATCGATCAACACCAGATCGACATCACGCGCCAGGCGGCGATGCTGAAAACCGTCATCGAGCACCAGCACTTCGCTTTTCCACTCTGCCAGGGCCGTCCGGGCCTGGGCAACACGATCCGCCCCTTGCAGATGCGGCACATCGGGCAAGTTTTCCTCTAACACCAGCGCTTCATCATTGCGGCCGCCCATACCGCCATAGCCGCGACTGAGGACGGCCACGCGGCGGCCCAAATTGCGATAAAAGCGAGCGACATACTCGACACAAGGTGTCTTGCCCGTGCCGCCGGCCGTCAGATTGCCGACGCTGATGACCGCCGCCGGCACCCGCTCGCTGTGCAGCCAGCCGCGCTGATAGGCGGTGTTCCGCAACCGCACCGCCAGCCCATACGGCACACTGGCGGCTCGCAGGCCGAACCGCTCCAGCGCCGGAACCAGGCCACGCGCTTCGCCGGAGAGCAGACGCAGATAGTGATGGCGTGGACCACCGCTCAAACGCCGGATCGAGGGAGGGACAACACAGCCTGGAACGCAGGAAGCAAGCAAGGGGATCCATCCCTCTGGAAATTTCACGGCATGAGTCGAGGGACATGTCCTTACGTCCCTCCTTCCCACCGGCGAGCGCTGTCGAGGTGCGAGCATCCTTGGGTGCAGCCCGCCGAGCGATCGGTGTTATAATCGGACTGTCTCCGCAGTGTCAACCGCGATCGGAGCCGCGTAGCAGAATAGGATGTCTCTCTTGATTTGGGCGTGGAGGAGGGCTTACGTGCGAGCGGTCTTTTCCCTCCCCCACTAGGAGGGAATGAGAAAGCCTGCCTGGGACGCTAACGCAACCTCGCTCGCCAAAATCGAGAGGGGCACCCGTTGGGACGACCTCGTTGACGCCTGGATGTTTTGTCGCTATGGTAATACTTCCATCTATGGGAACAGGTATTTCTACCGACAGATGAGGACATAAACGAACATGGTTCGCAAGAAACTCGGACGGGGCAGGAAGAATCGCTGCCGGTTCTGTACCAAAGAAGGATGTCCACGGCCAGCCTTTGTGGACTATAAAGACGTTCAGACTCTTAAAAAGCTCTGCACCACCCAAGGCAAGCTGTTCAGCCGCAAGCGCAGCGGTAACTGCGCCGCTTTCCAGCGCGCCGTCAAAGACGCCATCAAGCGAGCACGCTTCATGGCGCTGATGCCCTACGTCGGCGAGTGATCTCACCAGTTCGCTGGGCCGGCAAGAGATGCTCTTGCCGGCCCAGCGAACTGGTGAACATTCATTCTTCCGCATCGTCAGCGGCAACCGAAGGACGCACGCCGAGGAAGCGCTCGCGCTTGATCTCTTCCTCGACTTCGCGGGCGCGCGGCTTGAGCAAATCGCTGCGTGTCACAATACCGATTATCTTCTGGGAATCGTCATCGGCTACAACGATCAATCGTCCTACCCCAGCCTCCGCCATGCGCTCCGCGGCCATACGGCATGATTCCCAGGCGAACGCCGTGATTGGCGCCCGATGGATCAAATCGTAAGCAATAATGACGCTCATCGTCGCTACGTCCGAAGCCAGATCCAGATTCAGTCCGCGGGCGACCCAATCTTCGAGCAGGCTCGTACGCGTGATGACGCCGAGGAGCCGGTTCTTCTCATCCACGACAGGATAGCCCTGATGGCGTTGATTGCCGCCGCCAGAGAAATAGCGCTTCAGCACCTCCAACACTGGCATAGAGGCAGAGATGGTGATAACGTTTCGCGTCATCACCTCGCCGATGCTGGCGCGTTCCAACGGATCGACGCTGTATTCGCGGCTGATGTGGTAGCCGCGGCGGGCCACTTTCTCCGTCAAGATCGAGCGGCGCATGAACAAGACGGTGAAGGCATAAGCGATAAAAGAAGCAACCAGCAGCGGCGGCAGCACCTGAACGTCCCAGGTCAGCTCCAACGCGAAGACGATGCCGGTGAAGGGAGAGCGCATGGTGCCGCCCATGATGGAAGCCATGCCGATCAAGGCCCAGAGCGAGGCATCATGGCCGGGCAAGATGCGGGAAATAAGCGATCCCAAAGTGCCGCCCATGATGAGCAAAGGAGCCAGTACGCCGCCGGAGGTACCGGAGCCGAGCGAGCATGACCAGATAAAACTTTTGACGACAACGAGCAAGAGAAGCGTTGACACGGCGAATCGGCCCCGCAGCAAATCGGCGATGATATCGTAGCCCACGCCAAGCGCGCGCGGCTGGAAATAACCGCCGATGCCGATGGCCAATCCGCCCAGGGCCGGCCACCACATCCAGTGGAAGGGGAGTCGATGAAACAGGTCTTCCCAAGTATAAACTGCCAGGGTCAGAAGTAGAGCAAAAATGCCGGCCAACACGCCGACCACGCTTGCGGAAACCATGCCGATAATGTCCACTGCAGGATGCAGGGGAACCGGGAATAAAGGCGGGCCTTCCAAACCCAGACCCGGCCGGACAGCCATCGCCATCGCGCAGGCCACAGCCACCGGGATCAGGCTGCGCGGCTTCCACTCGAAAAGCAATAGCTCGACCGCCAACAAGACGGCGGCGACAGGTGTGCCGAAAGTCGCTGTCATCCCTCCCGCGGCACCGGCAACCAACAGGGTCTTGCGCTCAGCAGCCGTCAGCTGAAAAACCTGGGCAATGATGGAGCCGCACGCTCCACCCGTCATAATGATCGGCCCTTCCGCACCGAACGGGCCGCCGGAGCCGATCGAGATAGCCGATGACAGCGGTTTAAGAATCGCCACCTTCGGCGACATACGGCTACGGCCGATCAGGATCGCCTCCAGCGCTTCGGGGATGCCATGCCCGCGGATGCGCTCGGAGCCATAACGCGCCATCAGACCGATGATGAGTCCGCCCACGATGGGAACGAGGATGGCCCAGGGACCTAATTTTTCTACTTGACGCCACAGCTCCGGTTTCGGGTCCAAGGCAAGCTGGTGATAATAGAAGAGGTTCGTGAAGAAAAAAATCAGCCGTTGCAGCACCAAGGCGACAACCGCGCACAAGGCACCGATGCCGACAGCGAGCGCTGAGATCCACAGTAACCGGCCCTTGACCGTAAAATCTCCTCTGTGAGTCGCAAAATCGCCATTCAGGTTCATACCGTTTGCCATCTCCGCATCGTTTGGACATTCTTTGTCCGTAGTCTTAGCAAATTCAGTCTCGGCAGTGTATGCGAGATGCTCAACGCGAGTAATTTTACCAGCCCGCAGCATCGGCAAGGAATTACAACGCGCGAGTACCGGCTCGTTGTCGTTTCTGAAGTTGGATCCATTGACCGGCCGCTATAAGGAGATGTCTCTCCACTCGGCTTATGGGATGATCGCCTTTCGTCCGTTCCATCAGTGCGCTTCAGGGAAGCAACCCGCGGGCCACGTTGAAATAGAGCAGCAGAGTGGCCATGTCCGCCAGCGTCAGGGCCAGAGGACCGGCGGCGACACGCGGATCGAGCCGTAACAAGCGCAGAAGGTGCGGCACAGCCAAACCAAGTAGTGCCGCAGCGGCCATCCCTCCGGCGATGCCGTTAACCAGGCAAGCGATCACTCGTCCTTGGCCCAGAAACAACAGGGCCGCCAGACCGACGATCAAGGCACTGCTTCCGCCCAGGAGTAACCCCGTCGCCAGTTCGCGCCCCAGACGAGGCAATAGTGCCGCCCAGGTCGGCGGCCGACTGTGCAGCCCCTCAAGCGTCAGACTGACCGACTGAATGCAGACGCTCTCAGCCAGGGCCAACACCACCGGGATGAACAGAGCTAACGCCGCGTTTTCCCAGGCCAACTCCCGCTGATAGGCTATGGAAAGCAAGGCGGCTACAATCCCTCCTCCCATGTTGCATAGCAGCCAGGGAAAACGATAGCGGAAGCCAACCAGCGGGTTCATCTGCTGGGCATCGCTCAGCTGGACACCGATAAGCTGGAACAGATGATCTCGGCCTTCCCGCCGCTCAAGATCACTCATCTCTTGCGTGTAGAGATCCACGTCCACGACGCCGAGCAAACGGCGCTCTTCATCCACCACGGGGAAAGCGAGGAGATGATGTTGGATGAAAAACTCACACGCTTCCAGGACGGTGGCCGAATGCGGCAGGGCAATGACACGCTCAACCATGATACGGTCCAGCGGCGTATCGAGAGGATTCAGCAACAAACGACGCGTCGGCAGCACGCCAAGAAGGCGCTTGTCCCGGTCCACCACGTAGAAATAGATAATGCGTTCGCCGGGCGGGTTCTGGCGCAGCCATTCCAGCGCCTGACCGACGGTTTTATCCGCATACAGCCAGGTGCAGTCCGGGCGCATGTGTTTGGTGATGGGATCATTCAGGTCCGGTTGTCCCTGTCTTGTCGTCATGCTCAATCTCCTGCAGGAGGCGAACGGCCGGCATCCGTCGGCGGACGCCGGCCGTTCGCTCTGGACGGACCACTTTTCCTCTTGAGTAAACTTATTTAGGATAGCCTCAACCGCCAGCAGTTTCGGCGGCCGCTCAGGTATGGTTCGGGCCAAGGCAGACCCGTTGTAGGGGTGTGCTACTCGGCTCGCCTTATGGAGTGATCCCATGCTGACTCTGAAACTTCCCGACGGCTCGGTTCGTCAAGTGCCCGAAGGCACTCGGCCGCGCGATGTGGCGGCGTCTATCGGCAGACGGCTGGCACAAGCCGCCATTGCTGCCAAGGTCAACGATAAGATTGTCGATCTCGACAGCGAATTGCCCCCTCCTTTGTCCCCCCCCGTTCCGGAGGGGGACAAAGGAGGGGGCGAGCTGTCTTTCCAGATCCTCACCGATAAGGACCAGGAAGCGCTGGCCGTGCTGCGCCATAGCTGCGCCCACATTATGGCCCGTGCCGTGCTGCGTCTGTTTCCCGGCGCTCAGCTGGCCTTTGGGCCGGCGATTGAAAACGGTTTCTATTACGACATCGATTCGCCGACGCCGATCCGCGAAGAAGATCTTCCTCGCATCGAGGAAGAGATGCGCAAGATCATCACCGAAGCCGAGCCGTTTGAGCGCTTCGAGCGTCCCACCCCTGAGGCCCGCGAACTGGTGCGCGATCTCGGCCAAGGCTACAAAGTCGAACACATCGACGATGATTTGAAACAGTATCCGACTCTGAGTTTTTATCGCCAGGGCGAGTTCATCGATCTGTGCCGCGGTCCGCACATTCCCCACGCCGGCAAGGTCGGCGCTTTCAAGCTCCTCAACATCGCCGGCGCCTATTGGAAGAACGATGCCAGCCGCAAACAGCTGCAACGCCTCTACGGCACCGCCTTTTTCAGCCAGAAGGATCTCGACGCCTATTTGCACAACCTCGAAGAGGCGAAGAAGCGCGATCACCGCGTCCTGGGCAAGCAGCTGAAGCTGTTCACCATCAGTCCGGCGGTCGGCAGCGGTTTGATTCTGTGGATGCCCAAGGGGGCGACTGTGCGCGGCATCTTGGAGGGATTTATCAAGGACGAATTACTGAAGCGCGGTTATCAGCCGGTGTACACACCGCACATCGGCCGACTGGAGTTGTATCGCACCAGCGGCCATTTCCCCTACTATCGCGATGCTCAATATCCGCCTCTTTTTCTGCACCAACTTGGCCAGACAGTCGATACCTGGCTAGCACTCTTGGAATCCAATCAGCTAAGCGAACAGGCCGAAAGGGCGTTCCTCGGCATCCTGGAGGAAGCCGGAAAAAAGATGCCCGATGTTCCCGGCGAACCGGCAGCAACCCTCCAACTCTATGCGGCGGCCGGCAAAGACAAGGCGAGAAAAGCGGAGGCACTCAAAGGCTGGCTCAATCGTCAAGAAGGCTATCTTGTCAAACCGATGAACTGTCCGCATCATATCCAGATTTACAAGGCCGAGCCGCACAGCTACCGCGATCTGCCGGTGCGTCTCGCCGAGTTCGGCACAGTCTACCGCTTCGAGCAGACCGGCGAGCTATCCGGCATGACCCGTGTGCGGGGCTTCACTCAGGACGATGCCCATCTGTTCGTCACTCCGGAGCAGATCGAAGCCGAATTCAGTGCCAATCTCGATCTTGTTTTGTTCGTACTGTCGAGTCTGGGATTGAACGATTATCGCATCCGTGTCGGTCTGCGCGATCCGAAAAGTGATAAATACGTCGGCAAGGCCGAGAACTGGGAAAAGGCCGAACAGATCCTTCTTTCCCTGGTCCAATCGCGCGGCATGAACTACAGCGCCGAGGAGGGCGAGGCGGCGTTCTACGGGCCGAAGATCGATTTCGTGGTGCGCGACTGCATCGGCCGCGAATGGCAACTCGGCACCGTGCAGCTTGATTACAACTTACCGGAGCGCTTTAATCTGGAATATATCGATAAGGATAATAAACCGCATCGACCGGTGATGATCCATCGCGCTCCGTTCGGTTCGATGGAGCGTTTTGTAGGCATCCTCATCGAGCATTTCGCCGGGGCGTTCCCGTTGTGGTTGGCCCCTGAGCAGGCGCGCATTATTCCGGTCAGTGAGCGTTTCCGTGAATATGGCGAGCGCATTGAAAATGAATTGCGTTCCCACAGTTTCCGCGTCCGCGGCGATTATCGTCCGGAGAAGATTGGCTACAAAATCCGTGAGGCACAACTGGAGAAGATCCCCTACATGCTGATCGTCGGCGAAAAAGAGCAAAGCGCCGGCACCGTATCGGTGCGCGACCGCATAGATGGCGACCTCGGCGCTATGAGTATCGCCGAGTTGATAAAACGACTCCACGACGAGGTGAGAGAACGGCGCATCCGTCAGGTTAGCACCGCCAGTGCCGGCCTGTCCGATCGCAGTGTTCAGTTCGCGGATTGAGGATAGCCGTCTTGCGGAACAGCGCCCAAGGCTTCTTGGTCCGGAGGAATGGTAGCCCCATTGGAAATCGGCTTTCTAGCGGACGCCGATCAGTTTCTCGAACTCGTCTTCCGTCAGCACCTTAATGCCGAGTTGGCGCGCTTTGTCGAGCTTGCTGCCGGGGTCGTCGCCCGCGACGACGTAGTCGGTCTTTTTGGAGACACTGCTGGTGGCTTTGCCGCCGTGCTGGGCGATCACGTCCTCGATCTGTTTGCGGCTGTAGTTTTGCAGGGTGCCAGTGACGACGACAGTTTTGCCGGCGAGCGGGCCGCTGGTGACTTTCGGCTTTACGTCCTCGGTCATTTTCACGCCAGCGGCGCAGAGATCGTGGATGATTTTTTGACCGGGCCCGTGGAGGAAGTTGTAGACGCTCTCGGCCCGCCGGGGACCGAAACCCTTGACGGCGGCAAGCTGTTCTTTCGAGGCAGCCATGAGTGCATCGATACTGGGAAACTCCTGAACCAGGAGCGGCGCCATCCCTTCGCCGACACCGTAGATGCTCAGGCCGGCCAGCAAGCGGGCCAGGCCGCGGTTTTTGCTGGCCTCGATGGCATCTAGCAGGTTCTGCGCCGACAATTCACCCATGCGCTCCAGGCCGATCAGCTGCTCTTTTTTGAGATAATACAGATCGGCTACTGTTTTCACCAGGCCGCTTGTGACCAGCTGCTCGGCCAGTTTCTCGCCGATGCCTTCGATATCCATGCGTTCGCGCTTGGCAAACGATTCGATGCGGCCTTGCAACTGGGCAGGACAGGTCGCCGTGGCCGTGCAGCGCGGCGACGGCGCACCGTTCTCGCGCACCGCCGGCGCACCACAAACCGGACATTTCGTCGGGAAATGGAAGACTTTCTCCTTGCCCTCGCGGGCATCGTGCAGTGCCTTTTCGACATAGGGAATGATCTCGCCGCGCTTGACGACGATGACGCTGTCGCCGACGCGAATGTCTTTCAACTCGATCTGGGCGGCATTGTGCAGAGTGGCCCGCGAGACTGTAGTGCCGCACAGTTGCACCGGCGGGTCAAAGAGGGCCACCGGCGTCAAAGTGCCGTCTTTGCCGACATCAACCTGGATTTCGCGGATCTTCGTAATTGCTTGTTCGGCCTCGAACTTGTAGGCCACGGCCCAGCGCGGCTCCTTGTTGGTCGCGCCGAGCCGCCGCTGCTGCTCGAAATCGTTGACCTTGATGACCAGGCCGTCTGTCTCATAAGGCAAATCAAAACGTTTTTCCGCCCAGCTCTCGCAGTAGGCGATGACCTCGTCCATCGTATCGAACGAGCGGATTTCCGGATTCACCGGAAAGCCGTATTGCCGCAGCAATTCGAGCGCCTCCAGGTGCGACTGGATGGCGATGCCTTCGACGTAGCCGACAGAATACGCGAACAGCCGCAAACGGCGCTTGGCCGTGATGCGCGAATCGAGCTGCTTGAGTGAGCCGGCCGTCAGATTGCGCGGATTGGCGTAGCGTTGCTCGCCGCGAGCGGCAACTTCTTCGTTGAGACGGGCGAAATCGGCTTTGGACATATACACTTCGCCGCGCGCCTCGAAGTGTGCCGGCGGATTAGCGGTGCGCAGCCGCAGCGGCACACCGCGCACGGTCTTGAGATTTTCGGTGATGTCGTCGCCGGCCTTGCCGCTGCCGCGCGTCGCCCCCAAGGTCAGCAGGCCGTCTGTGTATATTAACGATACAGCTACTCCGTCTATCTTTAATTCGACCACGTAGGTGATAGGCTGTTTGCCCAGCGCCTTGCGGACGCGGGTATCGAATTCACGCAGTTCAAGGGCACTGAACGCCTTGCCGATAGACAGCATCGGCAGGCGATGATGCACGGTCTTGAAGGCAGAGATAGGCTGCCCGCCGACGCGCTGTGTGGGGCTGTCGGGTGTAATCAGCTCCGGATGCGCCGCTTCCAATTCTTCCAATTCCTTGAGAAGCAGATCGAACTCCTTGTCGGAGATTTCGGGTCTGTCTTCGACGTAATACAGATAATTGTGATGGTCGATGAGGCGCCGCAATTCAGCAGCGCGCTGACTCAAGTCCGCATGGGACTGCTCGCCATTGGCCATGAGGACACCGTGAAGGAAAGACCTGCCATTTCAAGGAACGCGAACCAGCTGTTCGTCGTTCAGTCCATCAGGCAACTCGCCATTCTCGACAACATACCTGTAGCTGAAACCGACCGACCAATCGGGAAGCCCTAGGGCGGCCGCTAATTCCGCGTGCCTATCGATTGCGAAGACATAGTCGCCGCGTAACATGCGTTCCACGTGCTCTGGTGAGGCCGCTGCGGCCAGGACGGAACAGAGAGTCCGCGCATCGCCGCCCTGCTCCGTGTCCTCTTTTTCAAACGCATCGTAGCTGCTTTCAAAGTAATCCGGCGCAGAATCGTAAGAGTCGGTCAGCTGTCCATCCACGAAGAGCCAGTAGGCGAGGATATCATCATCGTGATTGAGAACAGCAAATACGGGGGCTTGGGTTTCGCGTGAAAGAAGCTCCCCAACCGTCTGAATGGCCCTGTCATCCTGCCAGTCCGCTTCTTCATCGGAGACCACTACGTATTCCCCGAGCGCCGGCGTTACCAGTGCGGTACGCTGCCTGCGTCGCAGGATATCGGCCACCTGTTGCTGATCTGGTCGCTTCACCGAGAAATTGACGTAAAAGTTACCCATGCGAGTCCTCACTTTCACCGCTGTTTTTCTGTCTCGCTGCCTTTTCCCGCGCCACAGGTACGATTGTGTTCTTGCCGTGTTGCTTTTGCAAGGTCCGTAGGCGGTCGACAGCCATGCTGGCGATGCTGAGGACAACCACAGCGCCGACTTCGTAGAGTAGCCAGCGCCAGCCGTCTTTGCGCAAAGTGTCGCGGAACGCGGACGGCGGCGGCGGCTGGCCAGCATCTGTAGCCTTTCGCTCCAACACCGGCACGATGGCGTAAGCCAGGGCTGTGACGACGAAGAGCAAGCTGGCCAAAAGCAACAACAGATACAGCGGATTACGCGGCTCGGTGTTGGTCATGAGCGATCCTGGTGTTTCACTGACAAAATGCTGTCACGGCTTCGACGAATTCGGCTTCTTTCTCGAACATGGCCAGATGCCCGCAGTTGGGGATAATTTTCATCTCCGATTGTGGCAAATGCTGGCGATAGGCCTCGCCGTAAGCGGGCGGCACCAGCCGATCATTGCCGCCCCACAACAGCAGTGTCGGACACTGGATACGATGCAGCCGCCGCGCCAGTTTGGGATCATAGGGCCGCTCCCACACCAGGCGGGCCAGCACCGTCATCGCCTGATAGCCTGCCACACGCCGCTCCTCATCGGGATGGTCGCCAAGGACCATTTTGGCCATATAGCCGTCGGGATCATGAAACAGGAGCGCGCGCAGGCGCGGGATGTTCGCCATGTCGCGGAACAGGTCTGGCAACGGCTGCTCCTCGACCCACAATCCCGGCGTGCCCGAGAGCCATAACTTCTTGACGCGCTCCGGCCAGCGCACGGCAAACTCTGCCGCAATCCACCCGCCCAGACTGACACCGCCCAAGATCACCTCGCCCAGTCCCAGCGCATCGAACAGTTCGACGTAGTGAAACGCCATGTCCTCGATGTTGCTGATTTCGTCGAAGCCGCCGCTCTGGCCGAAGCCGGGATGCAGCGGCGCGTAGACGGTGAAGTGCTTGCTCCAGGCGGCGTGAAACGGCAGCCAGCGCATCGATTCGCCGAGCGTGCTGTGCAAATAAACGAAGGGCGGCCCCTCGCCGCCGGACAGGATCGATACGGACCGGCCGCCCACGTCGATCACTTCCGGCTCACCGCCCTTGCGGGAGAGGAACACACGGGCGCCGTAGCGGAGTTTTTTCAAGGCGTCGAACATGAGGCAGCCTCGGTTTGTTGGTCCCGAATAATAATCGCCACGTGCGTGCTCATTCTTTGTGGTTGTTGTGTAGGCGGCGGCGCAGAGCGGCAAGCTCGCGGCGCAATCGTTCGTTCTCGGCTTCTGCCTTCTGGCGGGCCGATTCCGCCGCCGCGGCCATTTCCAGAGGCGTGGGCAGCCATTGGCCCGTGGCTGGATCGTACAGCCGCAGGTCGCGGCCATGCCGTTCCAGGTGCAAGCCCAGCACTTGGCTGGGGAGCCGGCCGGCGACACCGTGAATCGGCCGATACCGGCCGCCGCGCAAGCGATACCCCTGCAAGGGCGGCTGCAAATAATCGCTCAATGGGTCGAACAAAAAGTATTCCTTAACTCGTAAAGTATCTTGATAGAGGTGGCACTTCGTTTCCAGATCCTCGCGGCGCGTGGAGGATGAGGTCAGTTCGATAACCAGGTCTGGTCCTTTGCCTTCTTGCCAAAGCAGATAGTTGGGCCGCTCGTGTCCGGCAATGCCCTTGACCACAAAGACGTCGGGCGCAACGTGGCGGCGACGGTTGCCCTCTTCGTAAAATAACAGCAAATTGCCCGAAACATAGACGCGCCGCCGATCAGCATACCAGAGTTTCAGAGTCTGAATAAGAGCTATCATAAGATCGCGATGCCAGTCGGTCTCGGCCATGGGTTTGCCATCCGAAGTGGGATAACCGTTCTTCCAGGAAAGCGCAGTTGAGGCTGCGGCCGCCATCGTTTGTTTCTCCTGCGGGTACGATTTAGCGGACATGGGGCAACACCTCCTTCGCCAGCATGGCCATACTCTTGCGCGCCAGCTCGTGCGGCAGTGTGCCGGTTTGACAGCCGGTCAACACCACGCCGACGCCCAGCTCTTTGCGATAGTGATCGAGTTTCTGCCGCACCGTCTCCGGACTGCCGACAATGGCAAATACTCCCTTCTCGATTGCGTCCCAATCTTTCTGATCGGCGAGGAATTGACCGCGATTGCGGAGGATGGCGAGCGCTGATTTCGCCGATGTATAACCCGGCGGCGCCAGGGAAATGTTCTTGAGCAGATTGCGGATGAAATACCACAAATGCGGCTCAAACTCCTCGCGAGCCTGCCGGTCGGTCTCGGCGACGTAAATGGGAATTCCCCAGCCCATTTGTCCGGGATCGGCCTTGTAGCCCGCTTTTTCACAGGCCTCGCGGAACAGACCGAACATGCGTCGAAATATGTCGATATGAAAATAGGGTATTCCCATGTAAGCATAGCGGCGCCCAGCGACGAACTCGACGGTCTCCAAACTACCGGCGCCGGGAATCCAGATGGGTGGATGCGGCTGCTGGATCGGACGCGGCCAGGGATTGACGTAGCGGAAGAAATAGTGCTTCGAGTTCCACAGAAACGGGCCAGGCGTCGTCCATGCCTTGACGATCAGATCCAGCGCTTCCCGAAAGCGTTCGCGGGCATAAGTGGGATTGACCTGGTAGGAGAAATATTCCGGGCCGCCGCCGATGACCATGCCGGCGACCAGGCGCCCGCCCGATAGCACGTCGAGCATGGCGAATTCCTCGGCCACGCGCAACGGCGGATTGTACAGAGGCAGGGCATTGCCGATGACCGCGATTTGACAGCGGCGTGTCCGCTGCGTCAGGGCCGCCGCCATCAAGTTCGGCGACGGCATCAAGCCGTAGGCATTTTGATGATGCTCGTTGACGCAGATACCGTCGAAGCCCAATTCGTCGGCATAGGCCAATGTGTCGAGATAATTTTGATATAAGTCGTGTCCTTTAATGGGATCGTAAAGCGAATTGGGCAGCCAAACCCAGGCAGAATCGTAGTCGTCGGCGAAATGGGCTGGCAGGTATGGCCAGGACATGAGGTGGAAGAAATAATAACGCATGAAATTTTCTCCGGGGCTTGTCCGCGCTTGCCCTGGATATTGTACGAACTAAGCGTGTGGTCAAGCATTACCCACCGGTACCGTCGGCTCGCGGCCATCCTCGATCCACACCCAACCGTATTGCGTGTTGCTCGGCGACGGGTTTTGCTGATACTCCTGGCGCAGCTGGGATAGCTTGTCGGCCTTGATCGCTTGGCGTTTTGCTTTGACGTCGATGCCGAACAGCTTGGCCGCGTTGAGGCCGAGGATCTGGTTTTTGATGTCGTCGGTCAGTTCGGGGTAGCCATATTTCTTTTGCATTTCCTCCGGCATTTTCAGCTTGCGCAGGCGCACGATCTGGCTTTGCGGACTGCCGCCCCAGATAGAATCAGTGCCCCAGAGGACGTGGTCCACCCCGGCTACCTGGATCATCTGGCCGAGCATGTGCAGGCACGTCGTCGGAGCGTATACCGAAGTCATGTTGAACGTGCCGCCCAGTTCGAAGTAGATGTTCTTGATCTGCGGATTTCTCTTGAGAATGCGCAGCACGTCGCTGACCCAGGGGATTTCTTGCGGATCGTCGGTCTTTTTGTCCTTGATTTTCTCGCCCGTGCCGCTGCCGAACCGGCCAAAACCCCGAAAAGCGGAGTGGTAAACGATGAAATTCAGGTCCGGCCAATCCTTGGCTGCTTTCTCCAGGTCGAACGGTGTGCACCCCTTCTCGTTGAAGGCGCCCAGCGGCAGTCCCTTGTGGACGCAGAGATTTTTGATCCCTAATTGCTTCGATCGTTCCCAGAATGGATAAGCGACTTTCTCATCGTCCATGAACCAGGCTTTCTCGCCCAATTCGGCGCCGGTGTACATCTTCCAGGCATCGATTTTCAGCTCCTTGACCTGGCGCTCCATCTCCTCCAACTCTTTTTTGCCGAGATTGGGGCGGAGCAGACCGTGGGACAAGACGCGCTGCGATCCGGCGAGGTCGTTGACATACTTGCGTGTGGCCACCATCTGATCAGGCGGCAACGGGTTCTTGTCCCAATCACGGCTGGGTACGCCGCTGATGACGGCCATCGTCGTATCGCTGTCACCGAACACTTCCTTGACGTAATGCGCGCGGTTGAGCAACTCCAGCGCTTTCTCCGGCGTGGGGGCGCCGCGCAACATAGCGAGGAAACGCAACACGGCCTTGCCGTCGGCGGTCTTCTCGTACCAGTTGCGACTGACATCGACATGATGCGTTTGTACGTCGAAGATGAACTGGTCCTTGGGCCATTTTTCCTCGAAGGCTTTCTGGTCCTTGATCTCCTCGGCGTCGACCTGATAGATAGGGCCAAAGACTTGATTGAGGGCCGCGAGTGCGGCGGCCATGCCGCTGCCGGTGCGGAGGAAAGCGCGGCGGCTCAATCCCTGGCCTCGCGCCGCCTCTTCGCTCAGGACAGCCAGCCGGGCCTCAAATTCCCGTTGTTGCGGTGATTGCGACGGCGGAATGAATTCTTCATTGGAGGCGATGCGCGTCGGAACCGGCGACGGCGCTTCGGCCTGGGCATCGAGTTCACATTGACGTATCCACATGAGATTGTCTCCGGCATGAAAAGGACCACCAGCCTGCCCCGCCCGCAAAGGCACTCCTTGCGGGTGCGGCAGGCTGGTGGAGATACCCGCAGCACGAAGGAATGGTTTCATAGCACGCTCAATGATGGGCGTGCGCATCTTGATGATCGTGTGCTTCCGGTGGCGGTTCGGTGCGGATTTCCGGCGGCGTCCAGGCGAATTGGCCCTGCATCCAGCCGCTCACCAGCGCCAGCGCCGCCAGTGTGCTGAGGTAACCCAGTTGCCACCAGCCGTTAGGTACAACCAGAAAGCCAAGACAATTGCATGGACGGGCATCGATCATCGCCCAGGCCATGCTGGCCATGACCAACAGCAACCCCGCAGGCACCCAGCCGCCCGCGGCGAGCATCGGCCACGCCTTGCGCCAGTTGACGGCGAACAGCCACCACACGCACCACAACGCCCACGGCAACAACGCGAGCAATAGAGACAACAAATGATTCCCAAATTCCACGATTGCGCTCCTCATTCAGATATTCCGGCGAGCGGGACATTGACACACCTCACTCGCTGGAAATGGAATCACTTTTGTTTCGCCTTCCGCGGCCGGATCTCGGTTTCCTTGGGGTCTGGGTCCGGCACTTTTAGCTCCTGACGTAGCCGGGTCAGCTCCTCGTGCAATTCCTTTTGTACAGCGGCGTATTCGGATTGGCCGTATACACTGCGCAGCTCCTTGGGATCTTTTTCGAGATCGAAAAGCTCCCAATAATGGGTATCCGGCTCGTAGAAATAGACCAACTTGTAGCGCGGCGTCACGACGCCGTAATGGCGAGGAACGTTGTGAGGGCCCGGATGCTCGTAGTAGTGATAATAGAGGCTCTTGCGCCAGTCGGCGGGTGTTTGTCCTTTTAAGAGCGGCACGAGACTGCGGCCCTGCATCTCGGCAGGAACCGCAACTCCGGCCGCTTCCAGAAACGTCTCGGCGAAGTCGAGATTGCTAACCATGTCCTTGTTGACGCTGCCCGGTTTGGCCACGCCCGGCCAACGCACCACCAACGGCGTCCGCAGCGATTCCTCGAAAATCCAGCGCTTATCGAACCAGCCATGCTCGCCGAGATAAAAACCCTGATCGGACGAATAGACCACCAGCGTGTCCGGGGCCAAGCCCTCATCGTCGAGATACTTCAACACCCGGCCGACGCTTTCGTCCACCGCCTTGATACAGCCGAGATAATCATGCAGGTAGCGATTGTATTTCCAGCGCACCAGCTCTTTGCCCTTGAGATGGGCCTTATGAAACTTCTCGTTGCGCGGATTGTAGTAGGCGTCCCAGACCTTGCGCTGCTCCTCGGTCAGCTGCGGTGGCGGCGTTAGCTTGACGTCCTTGTCGTTCATGGTCTTGGCGATGGTCATATCCTGTTCGCGTTCAGCCTTGCCGCGACCGGCGTAGTCGTCGAACAAAGTGTCGGGAATGGGATATTGACGATCCTTATCGTGGCCCAGATGGCGCAGGGCTGGCTCCCATTCGCGGTGCGGGGCCTTGTGATGGAGCATGAGCAGAAACGGCTTGTCCTTGTCGCGCTGCCTAAGCCAGTCCAGCGCTAAGTCGGTGAGGATGTCCGTAACGTAGCCGTCGTGTTTGACTCTTTGGCCATTGCGGATCATGGGCGGATTGTAGTAGATGCCTTGGCCGGGCAGGATGTGCCAGTAAGCGAAGCCCGTAGGGTTGGTGACCAGGTGCCATTTGCCGATGATGGCCGTCTGATAACCGGCTTTTTGCAGCAGCTTGGGAAAGGTCATCTGCGTACCGTCGAATCGGCTGTTGGTGTTGTTGTAAAAGCCGTTGGCGTGGCTGTACTTGCCGGTCAGGATGGTGGCGCGGCTGGGGCCGCAGATAGAATTGGGCACCAGACAGCGATCGAAGCGCATGCCCTCGCGCGCTATGCGATCGATGTTGGGCGTGTCCAGGAGCTTGCGGGGGTCGCCATAGGCACTGACGGCTTGCCAGGCGTGATCGTCGGCAAAAAGGAAGACAATGTTGGGCCGCTTGCCGACCGGTGCGACGTTGGCTCCACCGGCTGCGGGAGCCGGCAGCACCCATACTTCCAGGAATATGAAGATGCATAATATCCTAAATATTAGTTTCATGCGCTGAACTCCACATTGTTACCGAGACGGCAGGAGACGGTCCTGAAGGAGTTTGTAATATCCTCGCGCCGCCGAATCAAGCGTCTCCTTCGTTTTCATCCATCAACAAGACTGCCGCTATGGCGTGAGCGTCGCCGGTAAGCGGTGGGCCAGACGCCGTACTGACGATAAAAAGCGTTACTGAAATAGATCTCTTTATTGTGAAAGCCGCAGCGTTGGGCCACTTCTTTGATGGGCAGGTCGGAATCGGTCAGCAACTCGCTGGCACGAGTCATTTGCACGCGCAGCAACTCCGCCTTCGGTGTGCGGCCGAGAAAGGCGCGGCATTTTCTCTCCAAGGCCCTCTGCGAGATGGCCACCTCGCGGAGCACATCGTCCACACGGATGCCGTCGCAGGCATGATCGCGGATGAAGCGCAGGGCCGCCGCCAGGTCAGCATCGTCGGTGGCCAGCACGTCCGTGGAACGGCGCGGCACCACGCCACGGGGCGGGATGATCTGCGGCGACCGCAATGGCGCACCGCCGCGCATTCGTCGATCGAGGTAGGCCGCCGCTACATAACCGATCTGCTCGGCGTTCAGGTCGATGCTGCTCAAAGGCGGCAGGCACATCCCACATAACAACACGTCGTTGCTGACACCGAGCACCGCCACCTCTTCCGGCACCGTCAGGCCGGCGCGGCGGCAAGCGTTCAACACCTGGTAACCACGATCGTCAAAATAGGCCAGCACTCCTACGGGCTTGGGTAGCTCCGTTAGCCAGGCGGCGATCTCCTCTACCTCCTGCTTCCAATCGGTCCCGGCCTGATGGCGAGCTGGCCAGGCGAACAGAGAACACGAACAGCCGGCTGCCTTGACCTGACCAGCGAAGGCTTCACCGCGTTGATCCATGAGGGGCCAATCGCCCCGGGGCAGGCCACAAAAGCCAAAATGCCGAATGCCGCGCTCCCAGAAATGTTCCAGAGCCAGGCGGGCCACTGCAGTGTTGTCCGTGTCTACCTGAGGCAGTCCGTAAGGCGTCAGACTGCCATTCAAATCCACCACCGGCACCCTTTTGGCCAAAAGGGCTGGAGTCACTTGCCAGGAAGGGAAACTTACCAGGATGCCATCGCCTTTCCAGTCGCGCATCCACAAGGGGAACGGCTCCAAGCCGCGGAGCTCGAAATAGAGCACCCAGTTCCCTTGTTCGCGGCTGTAGCGCGCAATGCCCTCTAGCAGTCCTCGCCCATAACCCAGAGACGACTCGATAAGGACTGCCACATGACGGACAGAACGCGTGCGTTTTATCGGCATGGTCTCTCGCCACCGAACTGCGGCCGCAAAAACGGCATCCCTAACCGCTTCCTTACGGCCGCGGCTCGGTTTGCCTTCTACGTTATCTTCTCGGGAATTGTCGAAAAATCAAGAAAGTTTTGCGAAAAATTGCATTTCACCATCGCAATAGCGAGTTAAGATAGCAAGCAACTCTCCAGAACTGCGCTGTCTCAAACAGTGCAGTAATTGTTTTTGGATGTACATCGAAGAGGAGGTCTGGCAAATGCGCGGACGTTGTTCGCGGTGGTCGCCGACCGCGCGGATCGGCGCCGCCCTCTGTTGTTGCGGGCTATTACTGGCGGCGGGCTGCAAGGGTCCATCGCGAGGCAAGCAGGTTCGGGTGCAAGGGAAAGTCACCCTGGATGGCAAGCCGCTCACTGGCGGAGGAGTGATCTTTCATCCGATCCCTGACAAGGACACGCCGGTGACGCCCATCGGTCTCCTGCCTTCCATGGGGCCGCTTCAGGACGATGGCTCTTACACGCTCCGCACGGAAGGCAGGGCCGGGGTGCCGTTGGGCAGATACCGAGTCCAATTGGACAAAGGAGCCAAAGCGGACAAAAAGCAGTGGTCCCAGCTGGCCACGATATACACGACGCTCCAAAGTCCCCTAGTTATTGAAGTTACAGAAGACAAGCCCGAAGGCAGCTACGATCTGAAGCTGTCGTCCCGGGAGCGGCCCAGTGCTAACCAGCGCGTTGCCGGCGCGAGGCCGCCTACCCTGCAGCGCGGGAAATAGGATCAGGACGTGCTACTTTCTTTACTTGATGTGTGAACTCACTGTATTTTTTCCCTTTCTTTGGGAGGTACAATCATGTTCGGTCGCGGAAGACGCCGGATTGGTTTCACGCTTATCGAGCTGCTGGTGGTAATCGCCATCATCGGCATTCTTATCGGTCTGCTGTTGCCGGCCGTGCAGAAAGTGCGCGAGGCTGCTGCCCGCATCCAGTGCGAGAACCAGGTCAAGCAGATCGGTCTTGCCGTCCACAATTTCGCCGGTACTTACGGCACGGTGCCGCCCGCGTGGTGGTGGCCTCAGTCCGTGACAGGGAGGGGACCGTCTGGTAATCCGGTGAATCAACTGGGCATATATTGTGCGGCCAATAGTGTAACCGGGACGATCGGCACCGCTCACTACTACCTGTTTCCCTTCTTGGAACAAAACAACCTGTACGTTCAGTCAAAGGGGAACTGCCAGAATATCCTCACGACACCCCTGAAGAACCTCGTTTGTCCGTCGGATCCGACTTCGTGGCCGACGGGACCGTACCTGAATGGCCACGGCTATGGTACGACCAGTTATTTTGGCAACGTGGCGGTGTTCAACCCGCTTAAAGTGCCCAGTCTCCAAAACTCCATGCCCAAAGGAACCTCCAACACAGTTTGCTGGGCTGAGCATTACATCAACTGTGCCGGCGATAAGGCCTTGTGGGGGTCCGGCAATGGCCCGGCATGGGGTTATCTCACAGCCTACACCAATGGCGGCTATGATGAGAACCCGTTCATGGGCTGTTGGTATTTGTGGTGGGCAGAAACCAACTACACCTTCACTACCAACTGCAATGGCTATTGCTATATGAATATCCAGTTCCAGGTAGCGCCCACGCAGTCGCAATGCATCGATCAAGCAATGCAGACGCCCCACATCGGCGGTATGGTATGTGGCATTGGCGACGGCAGCGTCCGTATCGTTTCGTCGGCTATTTCGGATGCGAGCAATGGGAATTTTACCTGGTACTATCTCTGCGAGCCGGACTACCCAGGAGTCTTGGGAGATTGGTAGCTGTCCCAACCTGGCGGACGGTCTGTTTTGCTGCCGGAGTTACTTCTATCATGACACGACTTCTCTGCTTCTTCGGGACGCCGCTGAAAAGACTTCTTCACGCGCGCATCCCTCTGCCCACGGTTGGCCAGCTGACAGCTGGCCTGTCCCTCCTGGGTATCCTGGGTCTCGCTTACCTGTACGGCGCGGCTGTCATGTTCTTTCAACTGCCGTCGTGCGTTTTTTTGGATCGGGCCTTTGGAGGCGCCAAGGCCTGGTACGAGCGCGGCCGTTCCACGCTTCCTCCTCTCCCTTTGGATGAGGCCGCAGTTGTCCGGATGAAAGAAGGGATTCGCGTGGATCAGGCGGAGAAAACTGCGGACGGCTTCACGCTGTATACTCTGACCGACACCGCGCAGGCCACACTCATTAACATGCGCGGGACCGTGGTCCATCGTTGGGAGCTGCCTTTCCGCCGGGTCTGGCCTCATCTGCCGCATGTCCAACACCCTCTGCCTGACGAGCAGGTTCACTGGTTCCATTGCTACCTGTATGACAACGGCGATCTGCTTGCCATTTATCATGCCGACGGTGATACACCCTACGGCTACGGACTCGTTAAGCTGGACAAGGACTCCCGGCTGCTATGGGCTTATGCCAATAATGTCCACCATGATGTCGATGTAGACGAGGACGGCGTCATCTATACCCTGACGCAACAAATTGTCACCGAGCCGCCGCCCGGCCTGGAATGTCTCGGCGCTCCCTACCTGACGGACTCTCTTGTCGTCCTCTCGCCGGAGGGAAGGGAACTGCAAACTATTCCCCTCGTCGAAGCTTTTGCCCAATCACCCTATGCTCTGATTCTCACTTCAGGCCGAAGGACCGTGTCGCCTATCGGTTACGGCCCGATGGTCCTGCCGGCCGCGAATGCTTCGATGCCGTCGGCGCTGACCCTGACAAACACGGACCCGAAGAACGATCTGCTCCATACCAACAGCGTCAAAGTCTTGAAGGTGACGCAGGCGACGGCGTTCCCTCTGTTCCGAGCAGGGCAAGTGCTTCTGTCCCTGCGCAACCTCAGCACGATCGCGGTCCTGGACCGGCAGACGCGCTCGATTGCCTGGGCGGCCCAGGGGGTTTGGCAGGCCCAGCACGACGCCGAATTTTTGAACAATGGAGACCTCTTATTGTATGATAATTTGGGTGCGCGGCAGCAGACACGCATCCTGGAGTATGATCCGCGGACGCAGGCCATCCCCTGGACATATAGCAACGAAGATTCCACTCCCTTCTGTGCGGCCTTCCGGGGCATGAAACAACGCTTGCCCAACGGCAATACCTTGATCGTTGATCCGGCCGCTCGCCGGCTGTTTGAGGTGACGCCGGACAAGGAGTTGGTCTGGGAGTATTTCTGTCCATTGCCTCCGGTGCCCCCCGGCCAGCGTCCGCGCAGCCACGCCGTCAACAGTGCGCGGCGCTATCGTGCGGATAGGCTGACTTTCCTCAACGAGAGGGCACGTGCTCGGCCGTGATCTTGTCTGGCTGGTGCCAACACATCATCGCTTACGCTTCCAGTTCGTTGGCACCAACCGGCTCACGTTGGCCATTCTGCCTTCAGCCCCTTGTCCTTCGCCTCTTTCTGGGTTGGGGGACCAACTGGCGGCGGACTTCTTCGGCAAAGGCGTTGATGGCCGCGTGCGGGTGAATGCCGCAGCGCCGGATCAGATAGACGGAGATAGGGCCGAAGCAGGGCATGGGACGCTCATGCAACCGCGGGTCTGGTTCGCGCGGCCACAATCCCGGCAGCAGAGCGATACCCAGTCCCCTCTCGACGTAGGGACGGATGATGGCGGCGTGATGCGCCTCGACCCAGCGCGGTTCGGTCTGATACAGGCCCAGTTGAACCACGGCATTATGGACATGCGTGTTACACAAGGCGGTCACGGCGTTGACCAGCGGATAAGGTTTGAGGTCTTCTGGCCGCACGCGCCGCTGCCGCGCCAAGGGATGGTCCAGCGGCGTCAGCAAAATCATCTCCAATTCGAACCAGGGATCGAAGCACAGGTGCGGAAATTGGCTGCGGTTCTCGATGTAGGTGGTGAAACCCAGAGAAGCCTCACCACTTTCGACCAGCGCCGCCACTTCGTGGCTGTAGGTCTGACGGAGCGTGAAACGGGCGCGCGGCCAGGCAGCCACAAAGGCGGTGACGCAAGACGGCAGACACTCGGCCAACAGGCTGATCGGACCAGCCACCGTGAGATGAATGTTGGCTTGTCCCAACTCCTCGGCGAAACGAGTCCGCAGTCCTGGCAAATCGAGATGGGCCACCGCCGGCTCCAGCAAGCGGCGGAGCACCTCGCCCGCTTCGGTCAGGCGACAGCCGCGCGGGTGCGGCTCGATCAGTTTGCGGCCGAACGCCTGCTCCAGGGCATGGACCTGTTTCCATACCGTCGGCTGGGCCAATTCCAGCGCCGCCGCGGCGGCGCTCAGACTGCCCTGCCGCGCCGTGGCGCAGAAACTCCGCAGCTGCCCCAACGTGACGTCTTTATAAACGACCGGCTTCATGACAAGGCTCTCGGGCTATCAGGGTATAGCCAAAAGCTAGTACTCATCAAGAGACTTTTAATATCAGTTTATTGTAGACAGGTCTTTTTCACCAAGAGTAAATTGAAATATCCTTTGGCTATACATAGGGGAGGATGCAGAAAATGCACTCGCCTTGTTCTCGATTATCCCGGTTGGTGCGCGCCAGCACGGTTGCCTGCGGGTGCGCACTGCTGCTGGTGGGCTGTACGAGGAACAACGGATACACAGGCAAGCTTGTTCCGGTGCAGGGAAAAATCACGATGACGGATGGGAAGCCCCTCTCCGGCGGGCACGTAGCGTTCGTGCGGATCGACCAGGACCCGGATACCTCAGCCCCGGCGGCGCCTATTGGGGAAATCGGGGGGCCGATTGGGGAAGACGGAGCTTACACACTCTTTACGCAAGGGAAAGCGGGAGCGCCGCCGGGTAAGTACCGGGTCGCGTTGAGGCCCGGTAGGGACCGGAAGACTTGGCTGGCGGTTTCGCCCCAATACCTCAGCCCCAAGAAAAGCCCCCTAGAGATCGAGGTTGTGGAAAATAAGCCTGTTGGTGGATACGACCTGAAGGTACAGCCCCGAAAGTAGTCTACGAAGGCGAATAGCGGCTGCTACACGGCACGGCACTCTTCCGCGTTTCCAGGCAGAGTTTGGAAACGAGGAAGAGCGCGGCCAGTGCCCTGAGCGGATGGACAACGGTGCCGGGAACTTTACGTATGAGGTGTTCTACTTGCTTTTTTACTTTTTTTTAGGAGGCGCAAGCCATGTTCGTGACTCGTAGCCGCCGTCGTGAGGGTTTCACGCTGATCGAGCTGTTGGTGGTGATCGCCATTATCGCCATCCTTATCGGCCTGTTGCTACCGGCGGTACAGAAAGTACGCGAGGCCGCGGCCCGCGCTTCGTGCAGCAACAACATCAAGCAGCTGGGCCTTGCTGCCCACAATTTCGCCGGCACCTACGGGGTCTTGCCGCCCGCCTGGTACTGGGGGCCGGCTTACGGAAGTGGCTGGGGTTACGAGGCCTCCACCAGCATACCTCGAGTGAATGAAGGATCGTGCCAATATTTCCTCTTGCCTTTCATCGAACAGGGCAATCTGTGGAACTTGTCTGCAGGCTCCGCAAATAATGTGAAAAGAAACATCGTCAAGACCTTTATTTGTCCCTCGGACGGGACGATGTGGCCAGCGGGCCAGTATTTGAACTATTTTGGTTGGGGTATCTGTAGCTATTTTGACAATGTGGCAATTTTCAATCCGCTTGGCCAGAAAAGCATCATCCAGGCCATGCCGAATGGGACGAGCAACACAGTAGCCTGGGCCGAACGCATCATCAATTGTTACAATGCGAGCTATCCGGATGGACCAAGCGGCGATAATTACGGGGCCGCCTGGGCTTTTAACATCGCAGTCAATCAGGGCGGCGACATCGATAACCCGTGTTTTAATTGTCCCACCGGGTTGGGCAAATACGGTGTCTGCATCGACTTTGACCAGAGCGGAGTCCTCTTCCAGGTAGCGCCTCCAGTGGGGAATTGTATGCCCAGCGCACTGAGCACAGCCCACATCGGCGGCATGATGGTCGGCTTGGGAGACGGCAGCGTCCGCATCGTCGCCGCAGGCATTTCTCCTCAGACCTGGTGGATTGTTACTTATCCTCAATCCGGCCTTCCCCCAGGTCCGGATTGGTAGGTGAGGAAGCAGACGTTGTCCATCGGGGCCGTGCCCGGGGAGCGGCGGAATTCGCCACCCCTCGGGGTACAACAACGTGCTTCGACAATACCTGATTCAAGAAGGATTGTTGATCGAACCGCCCCTTCAAGAAATCGAACGTGCCTGAGCCGCCTACGATCGTGGCGAGGCGCCCCAGGCCAGAAGCGTCGATCCGATTTCCTTCGTCCTTATGCGTCGGCTCGGCATCATGGAAGCCTTCACGAACGACTGGCATTTCCAGATTGCCGAGTTCATCGCGCTGTTTTAAATCCGGGGAGCGCCATGCCCATTCTCCGCTTTTTGGGGGTGCAGATGAAACGCCTGCTCTGCTTACGCATCCCCTTGCCTTCGCTCACAGCCGGCCAGGTCATGGCGAGCTTATCCTTTCTTGGCGCCATTGGCCTCGGCTACCTGTGCGGCGCAGCCGTCATGTTTTACCAATGGCCTTCCGCTGATTTTCTGGACAAGTGCTTCGCTGGCACCCGGGCCTGGCTTGACAGGGGCCGTCCCACCCTTCCTCTGCCCTCCGGCACTGCTGCCGAACCGTGGGAAGGGGTCAGCATCGACAAAACGGAGAAAACCTGCGACGGCTTCACCTTGTACACTATGACTGACGGCGCACGGGCTGCTCTTATCGATATGCGCGGGAATGTGGTCCATCGCTGGCAGCTGCCTTTCCGGCAAGCCTGGCCTCAGGCGCCGCACATTAACCGACCTCTTGCCGACGACCGCATTCATTGGGTCTGCGCCCGCCTTTGCCCCAACGGCGATTTGCTCGCCATTTATCATGCCGACGGTGATACACCCTACGGCTACGGACTGGTCAAGCTGGACAAGGACTCCCGGCCACTGTGGCTCTATGCCGACAACGCCCATCACGATGTCGAAATAGGCGAAGACGGCGCCATTTATACCTTGACGCATGAGATCGTCCGAGAGACCCCGGCCGGCATGAGGAAGTTCCTCTCCGGTCCCTTGCTGGCCGATTCTCTCGTCATCCTCTCTCCGGAGGGGCGCGAGCGGGAACGAATCTCCCTTCTGGAAGCCTTCCGTGATTCGCCTTACGTCTTGATGTTGGCCTCCGTTACCAAACAGTCCGTGACGGAAGATGACGCGCCGGTCCCGGTTGTTTCGCCGTCGGACTCTGCGGCCTCGAACGATCGACCTCGGAAGTTTCCCTGGAGGAAAGATTTACTCCATGCCAACAGCGTACGGGTTTTGCCACGGGCCTTGGCCTCGAAGTTTCCGCTGTTCAAGCCGGGACAGGTGCTCATCTCCCTGCGCAACCTGGATGCTCTGGTGGTGGTGGACCGGCACAGCCGCTCCGTGGTCTGGGCCTCTGGCGGCATCTGGAAGGCCCAGCACGATGCCGAGTTTTTGGCAAACGGCCACCTGCTGCTATACGATAATCTCGGCTCGCTCTTTTTGGGAACGCGCATTCTTGAGTATGATCCGCGGACGCAGGCCATCCCCTGGTTCTACGTCAACGATCATGCCGCTCCTTTTCGGGCGCTGATACGCGGCATGAAACAACGCTTGCCCAACGGCAACACTCTGATTGTCGATCCAGACCACCAGCGGCTCCTGGAAGTGACACTGGAGAGGGAGGTGGTCTGGGAGTGTTACTGCCCCTCCTTCCCGGTTCTGCAAGGCCAGCCCCGCCGGGCCCGTATCATCACCAGCGCGCGGCGCTATCGTGCGGATGAGCTGACCTTCCTGAAAGGAGTGGCCCGCGCCCGGCCGTAATCTCGCAAAATTCAGCCCGTCCGCCGCGCCTGCAAAGACATCCCTTGCGGGTGCGGCGGGCAGGCAGGGAGTATTTGGAATATGACCTCCTGGCATTCATGGACCAAGATCGCTCTCGTCCTTATGGGTACGGCCAGCGCCGTTGGGTCGGTCCGGGCCGAGGTGGGCGACCCGCAGCTCCGCACCGACCACCCCTGGTATCCAGGCGAGCTGGCTTGCTCGACGTTCGAGCGCCTCTTCGCTACTCAAGCGGAACTTTATGAGCGCGTTGTTGGCGTCAAGCCGGTAACGGAGGAGCAAAAGGCACTGGCCTCGTGGCTATGGCGCAACACGCACTACTATCATGGCGAGGAAGGCGTTCTTGACCTGTGGGGACAGGGTTTCACCCGCGGCCTCAGTCCATGGACGCGCGACTACTGGACTGGCCTGTTCGCTCACGGCTTCGGCCTGTGCGGTACCACACACGCACAATGGACGGCGGAGATGGAGGCGCTGTTGGGCCATAACCGCGGCCGCTGCGTCGGCGTAAACGGTCACAACTCGTTCGAGGTCTTCTTGACTGGCGGTCCCTACGGCGCCGGCAAGTGGGTGCTACTCGACCATGATCTCTCCACCGTCATCTTCGACCGCGAAGGCCGGGCGCTGCTCTCTATCGCCGAGGTCCAGCGCGATTGGAAGCGTCTGACCGACCGCCGCTTCGCGCCGGAGCGGCAACATGGCTGGCTGGTATGCGGTCTGCATCCCAGTGATGGGGCCGCTTACCAGGCCTACAACACGGCCGAGTACCTGAACGGCTACAGCGGCGTGCCGCCCCTGATCCACCTCCGCCGCGGCGAGAAGCTGCGGCGCTACCTGCGGCCGGGTTTGAATGACGGCAAGACCTTTGTCTTCTGGGGCCGTAACTACAATACCGGCGGCATCCCTGGCCCAGAACGCGCGAACACCTGGGTCAACCAACCAGAGAAGATGTACGGCTCGCGCACCGGCGCCGGTCATCGGCCAGGCCAGGCACGCTACGGCAACGCCGTCTACACCTATCAACCGGACTTCACCGGTACCGCTTATCGAGAAGGCGTCCTCGCGGAAGACGACCACCAGGTGACCTTCGAGTTTTACACGCCCTACATCATCGCCGCTACTCCGCCCAACAACGAGCCGTGGGGGATCTATGAGTCAGGCTGCCGCAACGGCCTGGTGCTGCGTGGCCAGGCCCGCTGTCGGGTCTCTGTCTCCATCGATCAGGGCCGCAGCTGGCACGACTGCGGCACTTTCACGGACGGCATGGACCTGACCGACCGGGTCAAGGGATCGCAGCAATACTGGATTCGCTTCCACGCCCCGGCCAAGGCGCTGGCCCAGACGGCCTTGACGATGATTACCGTTTGCCAGGCCAATCCCTGCACCATGCCACACCTCCGGGACAATGGCAGCCGGGTGCAGTTCCTGGACTCTGGCCGGGCCGTGGTATCCGCCGGCCCCAACCTGCCCCAGGCGGAGGCCCACCGCAGTGCGGGAAAATTCGGCACGCCGAACGTCACTCTGGAAGTCGCCACGCCGCGTAAGGAAACGGCGCTGGTCGTGTATGCGGCGGCCCATGTCCTGTCCGGCAATCCACCCCGGGCCGAGGTGAAGTATCAAATCGATTTCTCGACCGATGCCGGCAAGAACTGGCAATCTCTGGTCAAGGACTGGACCATCTCACGCCGTGGCGACGAGCCGCCTGACTTCTTCTCGCAAAGCCTCTGCTGGGGCAAGGCCAACTGTGGCGACAGTGCGGCATCGGTGGTGCGCGTCCGTTTCCACAACAACGGTGGCAAAAACTACGCCCGCGCCGAGGTCCATCTGGTGTATCGGACCCGCGGCGATGATGCGACCAAAGTGACCTTCGCTTGGACCGACGACGAGGGAGCGCACTGCGCCGCCCACCGTTTTGCTTCTTGCCGCGGTCGCACGGGACCACTCACCTGGACCGTCCCCACAGGGCGCTATGTCCAGACACGCTGGGTGGAACTGGAGCCGGATTAGAAGGCCTTTCGAGACAATATAACGGTTCACGATGCTCCGTAGAAGCATCCGAAAGGAGCAGCATATGTTTGGCAAGGTCATGTTAGCATTATCCGTTCTGTTATTGACCGCAGAGAGCGCCTGGGCCTACGTCGGGCCGGGCGCGGATATTGCTTTCATCAGCTATGCCATGACTCTCCTGATCTGGATACTGACGGTGTTTTCTGCAATCCTGCTGTGGCCCGTTTACGCCCTTGTGCGAAAAATTCGCGGCCGCGATCCCCAAGCGAAGCTGGGGGATGGGGTTCCCAATACGTCCTCAACAGCATCGCCCCTGGAAACGGCAGCGGAGGAAGCCCGTGTGGCCAGCCATGCTGATCCCTAAGAGCTAGCGGACCAAACCTCCTCTCCCCTCGTGGGGGAGGGAAGAGGTAGAGGTGTCAAGACAATGGAGCCAAGGAGTTGTGTCCCCCCACCCGAACCCTCCCCCGCAAGGGAGAGGGAAAAGCCCGCTCGCCCTAAGGACGATCCGCAGCGGCCGGCGCTGCGCCTGCGTATCAGGGACAAAGAATCTCCGTTTTATGTTCCTCCCTTTCTCGATTTTCTCGGCGGGTTGGTGGACCGCTACCGGAATTTCTGGCTCAGCCTGGGGCGCCTGGAATCCAATCTCTTGGCTGACGAGCTACGCTCGGTTTGTGTAACGATGCCGATTTACGTCTGTGGCCTGGCCCGCGCGGGCACGACGCTATTACACGAAATTCTGGTTTCAGCTCCGGGCGTCGCCAGCCATCGGATCAAGGATTACCCGATGGTGTTTACCCCCTACTGGTGGCGGCAAGCGACGGCCCACCTCCGGCCGACCGCCCCGCGGGAGCGGGTTCATCAGGACCGGGTGCGGATCACGCCGCAAAGCCCCGACGCCCTTGAGGAAATGTTGTGGATGGCTTTTTTCCCGCGCTGCCATGATCCCTCGATCCCGAACCAGCTGACGGCAAGCAGCCGCTGCCCCGCCTTCGAGGTGTTTTATTGCATGCATCTGCGCAAGCTGCTGCTGGCCGAGCAGGCCACGCGCTACGCCGCCAAGGCCAACTATCATATCGCTCGCCTGCCTTACCTCGTTCGTCTCTTCCCGGATGCCAAGTTTGTTGTGATGGTGCGCGCCCCCGTTAGCCATATCGCCTCGCTGATACGGCAGCATGGATGGTTCTCTCAAGGCCAACGGCGGCATCCACGGGCGCTGACGTTCATGCAGCGTTCGGGCCATTTCGAGTTCGGCCGCGATCGCCGGCCGCTGAACCTGGGAGACAGCCGACGAGTCCAGGCGATCCAGCGTGCCTGGGCAGCAGGAGAGGAAGTCTGCGGGTGGGCCTGTTACTGGGACATGGTTTACAGCTATCTGGCCCGCATCTTGGCTGAGGATGCAGCGGTTCGGGCTGCAGCACAGATTGTGCGCTTCGAGGATTTATGTGCGGCGCCGGCAAAGACCATCGCGGCGGTACTGCGGCATTGCGCCCTGCCGGACGTCGAGCGCATCAGCGCCCTCTTCCTCCCGCTCATCCGTTCACCGGATTATTACACGCACTCCTTTTCTCCGGCCGAGTTTGACTTGATTCACGAGCAAACGGCATCTACAGCGAGTCAGTGGGGGTATTGATATCTGAGCCGCCGCCGTAAGGGAGCTGCCTTTCTCTACGGTTGTGTTCGCCAGTCCTAAGTGAAGGAATATCCTTCGCTTACGCTTCAAGACCGGGTTTTTCTTGTGATCGGGCGAAAAAGTCCCTATAATCTTTCTTGTCCCAGCGGATTAATGGATTGTGCCCGGCGGCCGTTGCGGCTTGCTCGTGGGCCGGGATCGGATACGTTTTCCTCCCTCGTGGGAAACCTCTGCATGGACCAATTGCATCACGAGTGTGGCATCGCTGCCTTGTATCACTTGCCCGGTTTGCAAGCTTCGCCGTTGGCCCCACTCGCGGGAGCGGAACAAGTCTCGCGGCTTATGCCGCGCTTACTCCTGGATCTGCAAAACCGCGGCCAGCTGGCCGCCGGCTTTTCAACTTTCAATCCACGCCGCGAAAAATTACTCGACACCTACAAGCAGATCGGCACCGTGATCGAAGCGTTCCGCCTCAATCACCAGGCCAAGGCCGAGAGTATCATGCGTGAGCACGCCGGCCGGGCCGCCATCGGCCATGTACGTTATGCCACCTGCGGCGCTTCCGATCGCAATTACGCCCAGCCGTTCGAGCGGCATCACGGCTGCAAATGGAAGTGGTTCGCCTTCGCCTTCAACGGCCAACTCGCCAACTTCGCCGAGCTGCGCGATCAGCTCCTCACCCAGACCGATTACCACCTCACCCGCAACATCGACACCGAAATCATTATGCATTATCTCAGCAAAGAGCTGAGTCAGTACGTCGAGGAGCGGCCCAATCTGGTCGAGGTGTTTCGCAGCTTGTGCCGCCAATTCGACGGCGCCTACAATCTGGTATTCCTCAACGCGATGGGCGACATGGTCGTGTTGCGCGATCCCAATGGCTTCCGGCCGCTGTGCTACGCCTGGGATGATGACGGCCTGTTGTTCGCCGCCGCCAGCGAGAGTGTACCGCTGTTCAACCTTGGCTTCCGAAACATCCGCTCCCTCGAACCGGGCACCATGATCGTTATCCAGGACGGCGAGGTCCGCCACGAGTGTTTTGCGGAGCCGCGAACGCCATCGCATTGCTTCTTTGAGTGGATCTATTTCGCCAACGTGGCCAGCACGCTCGATGAGCGCAGCGTTTATCTGACGCGGCGAGCCTTGGGCGAGGAGCTGGCCCGGCAAGAGCGGCAGCGGGACCAGGTGCTACTCGATGGCGATACCATCATCGTGCCGGTGCCGGACACTGGCAAGGCCGCTGCCGACGCGATGGCTGCGGCTCTGGGCGTACCCTCTGTCGAAGGCTTGATCCGCAATCGCTACATTGGCCGGACTTTTATCGAGGGTCAGAATCGGGCCGAACGCGTGCAGCTGAAGTACACGCCGCTGCGTGAGGTACTGGCCGGCAAGCGTGTGCTGCTCATCGAGGATACCATCGTCCGTAGTACGACCATGAAAACGCTGCTTCACGATCTCCGTCAGCGCGGCGGCGCCCGCGAGATTCATGTGCGCGTGGCCTGTCCGCCCATCGTGGCGCCGTGTTTCTACGGTATCGACATGTCCACCATGCGCGAGCTATTCGCCCCGCGTTTCATGAAGGGCAGTCGGCTGACCGAGGCGGAACAGAGAGCCATGGCTGCCGAGCTAGGGGCGGATACGCTGTGTTATCTGCCGTTGGAAGCGGTGGCGCGCTGCATCGGTCTGGATGCCAGCCAACTCTGCCGCGGCTGCCTGACTGGCGAATATCCTACCCAAACGGGCGAGCGTCTCTACCAACTCTCGCTACGCCAACGCAACGGCAGTGCGCAGAGCCGGACCTACGAGATGCCGGCCATCGCTTCGACGGGTGTGTGAGATTTATCGTTTCGTGCGAAACGATAAATCAAAATCCTCTCTAGAATCTCATCGCCAACGTCGATATAGACCCCCATCGGGACAGGGATGTTCTCGTTGCAGGGACATTTGCACCTGTCCCGGAACAGAGGAGGCGCCGCCCATGGATGTGTTCGATTTCGCGGCGTTCCGGGCCACGCCGCTGACCCGCGAGCCGTTTCCTTTTCTCATCGTTCCCCAGTTTGTCAAGCCGGCCGCGCGGGCGGCGGTCAACGCCGATTATCCGATCATCGACAGCCCCGGCAGTTTCCCTGTCGCCGAGTTGACCTACGGCCCCGGCTTCCAGAAATTGCTGGATGAGTTGCGCAGCCCCGAATTTCGGGCAGCCTGTGAGGAAAAGTTCGGCATCGACCTGAAGGGCCGCGCTTCCATGATTACTGTGCGCGGTCGCTGCGGTACACGCGATGGCAACATTCATACCGACGCCGTCACCAAGATCATCACGGTCCTCATCTACATGAATCCGACCTGGGAGCAGGCCGGCGGCTGTCTGCGCCTGTTGCGCTCGCCGCACGATATTGAGGATGTCATCGTCGAGATCCCGCCGATCGAGGGGACGCTGTTGGCCTTCCGCCGCACCGACAATTCCTGGCACGGCCACAAGTTGTTCGTCGGTCCGCGCCGGGTCATTCAGTTCAACTGGGTAACGACGGCAGGCGTGGAGAGGCGCGAGATTTTCCGTCATCGTGTCTCGGCATGGATGAAAAAAACGTTGGGACGGTTTCGCCGCTCGGCCTAGCTTACCAGCCCGCAGCCCCCCCAAGGGAGGGTGAGAGTTTCCATGAAGCCATCGATGCTCCGCCGCCGGCAATTTCAGCGCATTTTGCTTATCAAGCCCTCGGCGGTGGGCGATGTCATTCACACACTGCCGATCTTGGCCAAGCTGCGCCGTCGCTATCCTGAAGCGCAGATCGATTGGGTGCTGACCCCGGCCATCGCCGAGCTGATCGGTCATCATCCTGCCCTGTCCAACGTGGTTTTCTTCGACCGCGGCGTCAGTGGAGGCCTTACGGCCCCCGCTCGCCAATGGCGTGATTGGCTATCCGGTATAGGTAAGATGTTGGCCGACCTGTGGCGGACGCGCTACGACCTGGTCATCGATCTGCACGGCCAATTTCGCTCTGCCATCTTGACGCTGGCCACACACGCTCCGGTGCGCATCGGTTTCGATCGCCCGCACCTCGGCCCGCGTTCGCCGCTGGATCGTCAACTCGTCCCGAACGCCTACCGCCACGGCTGGACGGGCGCGCGCGAAGGCGCCTGGTTAGCTTACACGCATCGCATCCCGCTGCCGCGCTCCGACATTCACGCTATCGATCGCTATCTGTGGTTGGTGCCGATGCTGGGACTGGACGAAGGGCCAGCCGAATTTCACGTGCCCATCCCCCCCGCTTCGGAAAGCCACATCGAGACTCTGTTAAGCCGTTATGGTCTGCGCCGTCAATCGTTCGCCGTGGTGGTGCCGGGCACAATTTGGCCGACCAAACACTGGCACATCGAGGGGTTCGCAGCCGTGGCGCGTTATCTGCGTGGCACCGGCCGCGGCGTCGTGCTGGCCGGTTCAGCGAGCGAGCGCGAACGCTGCCGCGCCGTGGCCAACCTCGCTCCCGGCATCCTGGATTTTTCCGGACAAACAACCCTGTCGGAACTGGCCGCCCTCATCCGCCACGCCGAACTATGCGTTACCAACGATTCCGGCTCGATGCATCTGACGGTAGCGCTGAATCGTCCGGTGGTCAGCGTGTTTGGACCGACAGATGAGCTGTGGATCGGCCCTTATGGCCGGCCGGAAGCCGTGGTGCGTGTGCAAAAAGAATGTGCGCCGTGCTATTTCCGACAATTAAAGGACTGCCCGCACGACCATGCTTGCATGCGCGACGTGACTCCTGGAATGGTGATCGCGTGTATCGAGCGGGTGCTCAGCGGGGCGCGTCGTATCAGCGCGTAACTCCACTTGGCTGCCGGTCGCAGACATCAGGATGCCAGCGTTACTTCCGGGAACTCGTTTCGGGCGGTCTCACCGAGATAATTCACGCTGATCCCTTTGCTCCCCCTTCATCCATCGCTCCATAAAACCGAGGACGGCTAAAAGAACCATACTCGCTACCCAGAGATAATAGCCCATCCCGAATTTACTCGATTCCCTTGGGAGGCGCCGCTGGAAGACAGAATGCGGTCAATCCAACGACTGTTGCCAGCAGCCCAAGCACTCCTGTCAGGAGCCACCTCGTTGCCACCCGGAGCGCGGGATCGAGAGAAGTAGTTATACCATCCTCATCCACTTTCGCTTGCGCAGCCGGCGCTCGTGACGGCGCTGATAATTCCACGCCTGAAGCAGAATGATGCGCCGCAACCAGCGGATGCTCCGCCGTCGCCGTGACGTGCCGAAGTACAAACGCCAGAACCACAAGCGATCACGCCCATCAACGCCAGCTACATCGGAAGAATAAAGGAGTTGAGCGAGATCTTTCATCCGCCACCAGGGCCAGGTCCAGGGGTGGTGTGCCAAGCGGTGCAGATCGATGAGGCGCATGCGATCGTTCCAGTCATCGGGGAGGCGACCGGTGTCTTCCTCGGCGATGTAGAAGTGGCAGAGGTAGAAATCCTTGTGGAACCAGTGGCGATCGTGCAGACGGTGCGCCAGCATAACCATGTGGCGAATAAGGCTGCGTTTCCAGCGGCGGAAGGTGGATGGATCGAGTCGTTTCGCGGCGAGGGGAATGGCTTCATGCAAGGCGAGCATTCCGGTCAGTTCTTCGATAGCGATAAAGCTGTGGAAGCGGCCCCAGGGTCCAATGAATTCGCCGCCGGCCGCTGCCGTCGGCACCGGCAGTCCCGCCGCATGTGCCCATTCCAAGTGCTGCCATTCCTGCAGGGCCGGCGACCAGTTGCCCTCCGGCCACAGCAGGGCCATCAGGCCGTGCCACCACGGCAGCCGATAGTGCCGCTTGAGATAAACGACGAGCTGGCGATTGTTGCTGCCCAGGCTCCAGCGCGCGATGGTGCGGCCCTGTTTGGCGTGAAAGCGATCGATGACAGCTACCTGCATGATCTGTTTGTCCCAGTCCGGACCGGCGAACTCCGGCCAGTGCGGCTTCTGGCGCAGCCGGCGAATACCGTGAAAAAGGCGCTGCCAGAAAGTGCCGGTGTCCAACGCCATCGCTTCTCCCGTTTGTCCTAAGCCGCAAGCCGTCCCGGCACTGCCGACGCAGAGATGCTCTCCCGTGTGCGTCTTTGCCACAACACAGCAATGCCCGTCAGCCATACCAGCAAGCTGCCATACATTGCCGATCCGCAATCTCGGAAAAGGTTCATCTCCGGCAATTGCGGCAGGAAAGCGCCGATGCCATTGAGAATCAATACCGTCAACAGCCGCGGACCCAGCGATATCCCCTTGTGTTTTTGCCAGCGATCGGCCACCAGCGCCATCACCAACGGCAAAAGTAAACTGAAATAATGGAGATGGCAGACGGGACTAATTAACAGCATATTCAGGACAAGCAGGCCGAAGAACAGCACGAGATCGATGCTAGCGCTTACGCTTCCGGTTTGTTGGCGCTGCCACCCGAAAACGCCCAGGGTTGTTAGCGTCAGCAGTCCGCCCAGCGCATAGCTGAGACAACGAAGCTCCGGCGATGCCTTATGGGGGCGCGTGGCCAAATCGTAGTGCAGCGTGTTATGCAACGCCGTCAGGATCGATTGTCCCTCGGTAGCGGTCTGGTTGGTCAACTCCGCAGCGCGCGAGGCCTCCTCACTCTTGCCCAGCCCCGGCAGCAAGACGGTGCGTGTCATCTCGCGATAGCAATCGACAGTGCGCTTTGGTCCCAGGAACAGCATCGGAACCAGAAGCAACCCCAACACCAGTCCGACGGCGCAGCCGGCCAGACAACGGCCGTCGCGCCGCCACAACGGCAGCAGCAGCAGATAAGCCGGGATAATTTTCACACAAATGGCCATTGCTAGCCACAATCCCGCTCGGAAATGTCTTCTATATAACAAATCCGCCAGGAAACCGGCAAACAGGGCCAACAGCAGCAGATTGACCTGACCGCGGCTGAGCGTGTGCCCGATAGGAATGACACAGGCCAAAATCGGTGTCAGACGCAGCGCCCACCAGCCGCGGCTGCCGATCGGCCAATTCCACGGCTGGGCGTGACCGGAAGCCGTACAGCCCCCGCTCGCTATTCGTTCCAGCGCCCGTGCTAGCTGATGAACAGCGCAGGCCAAGAAAAATAGGTTAAGCAGGTAACAGACGGCCACCGACACCGAATAGGGAAGCATGCCAGTGCGATCGGCGCCGGCGGGAGGATCAGCCAGCGGCGCGGCAAGAATGGCCAACAGCGGCGGATAGTGATAATGAAAGCCGTTGTCGTCGGTGACGGTGTAGAGATCGGCACCGACGCGGACGGCCCAACCGGCCCGCAGAAATACGTTCAGATCGCCCTTGCGCGTGTGCTGAAAAGCCGAGCGATGCTCGACGAGAACGGCAAATAATGCGATGACGACGAAAAAGGCAATGAGAGCAAGCCGTTCGCCGCGCCGCAGGGACGCGTAGCGCGGATCGGTCGCCGGTGATCCATCCATGTCGTCGAGGTCTCCTGACCTACAGACCAGTCAGCGGCATTGTGATACTCTCGAATCTATCAGCGTGTCAATCCAGACCTGCTTTCGTTCCCAAGTTCTGTCTGGGAAACGAGAAGGAGAGAGACGTTTTCTCTCCTTCCGACTTTTGTTAATATTGCCGGCAGGAGAATGACTCATGGCGCGCAAGCCCAACAAGAAAGACCAAGACGAAAGCATCAAGATCATCTGCCGCAATCGCCGCGCCTTCCACGAATACATCATCGACGATACGTTGGAATGCGGCATTGTGCTGACCGGCACCGAGGTCAAAAGTCTGCGCGAGAGATCATGCAGTCTGGAGGACGCCTACGCCAAGCTCGAAGATGGCGAAGTGTGGCTGATTGGCAGCGACATCCCGGAATATAGCATGGGCAACCGCATGAACCACACACCCAAGCGTCCACGCAAGCTGCTGATGCATCGCCGCGAGATCGCCAAGTTCGCCGGCAAGGCGTCGCAGCGTGGTTTCACCCTGGTGCCGCTGAAGATGTATTTCAAGAAGGGCCGAGCCAAGGTCGAGCTGGCGGTGGCACGCGGCAAGCAGTTGTACGACAAGCGGCAAGCGGCGAAGAAGGCTGACGCCCAGAAAGAAATTCGCCGGGCCTTGTCGGAACGCCGACGCTGAAGACTAAAACCCAAGGAACGCCAAGGCGCCAGGGACACCAATAAGAAGAGAAAGAAACGACACGGGACGGTTGAGGTCCGCTGATTGTCGCTTGTTTACTATTCTTCTCTCTTTTTCTCTTGGCGTTCTTGGCGCCTTGGCGATCCCTTTGCCAGGGATCTCCAAGCGCAATAATCTGTCGTGGGTCAGGGAGGCCCCATGCACTGGATCGGCCTGGTCGATCATCCTGAACACGTCTGCTGTCGCTATCGTCTGATGGCGTTTCGCCCTTTTCTGGAGCAAGCGGGCCACACGCTAGAGCTGCTGACAATCCCTTGTCACTGGTGGTCGCGGCTCGGTTTGTTTCGTCATCTGCGTGGGGCCAATGTGATTGTGCAACGCCGCTTGCTGGCCGGTTGGCAGCGCACTCTGTTACGCCGAGCAGCGCGGCGGCTGCTGTTCGATTTCGACGATGCGGTGTTTCTGCGCGATTCCTACGCGGTGCGGGGGTTGCACGATCGCCGTCGGTTACGTCGTTTCGTCGGCATGGTTCGCTGTGCTGACGCCGTCATCGCCGGCAATTCTTTCCTCGCTGAACAGGCAGCGCGCTGGACGAAGGAACACTCGATCCAGGTCATTCCTACCTGTGTTGATCCGCAGCGCTATCCCTTGGCCGCCGAACAGGATTGCGTCCACGCTCCGAGAGAAGGCACCGAATTAGTCTGGGTCGGATCATCAAGCACGTTGCGGGGCTTGCAAACAATCGCACCGCTTCTGGAAGAAATTGGCCGAAGCGTACCAGGTGTGCGTTTGAAACTTTTATGCGACCGCTTTTTGACTCTGCGTCACTTGCCCGTGGTGCCGGTGCCGTGGTCGGAGGCGAACGAGGCTGCGGAGCTTGCCTGTGCCGACATCGGCATCAGCTGGCTGCCCGATGACGCATGGAGTCGCGGCAAATGCGGCTTGAAGGTGCTGCAATACCTGGCCGCCGGGCTGCCAGTGATCGCCAATCCGGTGGGTGTGCAGATTGAGATGGTGCGTCACGGCGAGACGGGCTTTCTGGCCCGGACGCCGGCACAGTGGATTGAAGCAGTACAGCGGCTGGCGGACGATGCCGAGCTACGGCGGCGCATGGGGCGCGCCGGCCGGCACCTGGTCGAAGAGCGCTATAGCATCACCGTGGGAGCAGCCCGCTGGATACACTTGTTGGGACGCTTACAGGAGTCATTGGCAGCTTAGCGGAAATGGATGCGATGGCAGAGTTTATCGTCCTTGAGCGCGGCGGCGTCCGCTGGCAGATTCGGCCTGGCCTGGAATACCTTTTCGGGCCAGACGGCCTGCGTCTGGAGCAATGGTTGGCCGCAGGACAGGCGCAGATCGTCAAACACGGGCCGCATCGCACCGTCTATCATGTCGTGTTGCCAGGACTGGATTTTTATCTCAAGCACAATCGTCTGGCCGATTGTCGGGCCAGGCTGCGCGAGTTGGTGCGACCCAGCAAAGCGCGGAGCGAGTACGAGCATGCGCGAGCGGTGGCCGCACGGCATGTGCCAACTTTCGAGCCATTGGCCCTCGGTGAACCTTGTACCGGGACGTTGACATGCCCCACTCGCTGGGCTGGGCGAGACAGTTTCCTCATCACCCGCACCTTGCGGGAAACACAGTCGCTTCATTCGTTTCTGGAAACCACTTTGCCGCAATGGCCGATGCGGCGCCGGACTCGTCTGCGCCAACGCTTGGCTGTGGCGCTGGGCCGGCTGTTGGCCCGCATGCACAACGCCGGCATCGCCCACCACGACTTGCATCCGGGCAACCTCCTTCTGCGCCTCGATGCTGAAGACCAGCCCGAACTTTTCCTCATCGACCTGCACGCTGTCCGCATCGGTGCGCCCCTGTCCTGGCGTGCGCGACGGGCCAACCTTATTTTGCTCAATCACTGGTTTTCGCTGCGCTCGGAGCGAACAGATCGCTTGCGTTTTTGGCGTGCTTATGAAGCGGCAACGCGATGGATCGCCTCGTGCGAAACGATCCATCGCATCGCCGACCTCGAGCGTCGCACGCTGGCCTCGAACGTGAGAATATGGCGCAAATTAGATCGTCGATGTCTTGGAAACAATCGCCGCTTTCGCCGTGTTCGGGTCGGGGACATAGCAGGACATGCCGTAGCGGACCTTGCGGCCGAGGCGCTGGCATCGCTCTTAACCAACCCTGATGCACCGTTTGAACAACCCAGCAATATAGCACTAAAGAGATCACCAAGCTCTTCTGTAATCGAGTTGGATCTGCCGGGACCGAACGGTCCTCGGCGCGTCATCTATAAGCGTTTCCCCGTGACGCGCTGGAGCGACCCCTGGGCGGCGTTGTTTCGGCCGGCGCCGGCACTGCGCTCCTACGTCATGGGCCATGGATTGTTGCTGCGTTGTCTGCCGACGCCGCGACCGTTGGCCGTTTGGCATCGTTATCGGCACGGCCTGGCATGCGAAGGCTACCTGCTCACCGAGAAGGTCACTGACGCCCTGGAACTGCATTCTTTCCTCGATCGTCTGTATTCGCTGCCTGCCGCCGAATGCCGAAGACGCCTCCGTCGCCTGATTGATCAGATCGCCCATCTCTTGGCCACACTGCACCAGCGCCGTCTCTCACACCGCGATCTCAAGGCAGCGAACGTGTTGGTTTCTCCAGCGAACGGTGAAGGCGAGGTATCCTTGTACTTCATCGATCTGGTCGGCGTGCGCCGCTTGCGCAAGCTCCGTCGCTGGCGTCGTGTGCAAAACCTGGCCCGTCTGAATGCCAGTTTCCTCAACCATCCCGGCTTGACCCGCAGCGATCGTTTGCGTTTTCTGCGCGTCTATCTACGCTGGGGTCTGCGCGGCCGCAGTGGTTGGAAGCGCTGGTGGCGGCAAATCGCCGAAGCGACGGCTGACAAAGTTCGGCGCAATTGGCGCAAGGGGCGGCCCCTGGGCTGAGCGCTGAGCAATTCCCCTTGCGGAGCACCAACGCCTGCCGTATGAAAGAGAGCTAACCACAGAGTCACAGAGAACACAGGGAAGCGTTATCGCGAATCACACGAATCACACGAATAAGAATAAAACATAAAAGATGGGAAATGGAGAATGTTCTTCACTCTTTTATCTTCTCTTTGTATTCGAGTGATTCGTAGTTTTTTGCTTTTCTCTAGGTGCTCTGTGGTTCTGGGATTAGCTCTTCTGTTTTCTCTGGGCTGCAATTCTTTTAGCTTGCATCTGCTTTCGCGCGACAAACATGAAAAAGCGACGGCGGGGTCGCATCCGGCCGCGCCGGCGCCGCCGAGCCGCTATTCCTTCCGCATTCCGCCGTATGTGTTTCTGTCGGACTTTGAGATCGACCACGATAAGCCGCTTTTTGGGGAATTGGCCAAGCTGCGCGATCAAGTCTACGGGGAACTGCGGCTGACGCCCGGCCGAGCGGCCATCCTGGTCTATCTGTTCGAGAACAAGGACCGCTACGACGAATACATGCACGCCGCTTATCCGAATTTGCCAGCCCGCCGCGCTTTCTTCATTCAGCAGCAACGCGCTCTCGGCGGCGGCGACGATTTGATGGTCTACACCAGCTGGGGCGAGCGCATCCAGCAAGACCTGCGCCACGAACTGACACACGCACTGTTGCACAGCGTCATCCGCGACATGCCTTTGTGGCTCGATGAGGGCTTGGCGGAATACTTCGAGCTGCCGCCGTCCGAGCATGGCATCAATGCCTCGCATGTCGAAACGCTCCGCCGCGACTTTGGCGTCACTTTCCAGCCAGATCTCGACCGCCTGGAGAAAATGAAAGATGTTAACGAGATGAAAAGTCCGGAATATCGGGAAGCCTGGCTCTGGACGCATTGGATGATGCAATCGCGGCCAGAGACGAAAACAGCTCTGCTGACCTACTTGCAGGAACTACGTAAGGGCCATCCCGGTCCGCTGGCGCCGCGGCTGACTGCCATCTGTCCCAACCTGAAGGACGAATTCCAAAAACACCTCTATCAAATCGAGTTGCCCATCAACGCCCGCGCCGTGCCGCCGTCAAGCTCCTCTGTACCACGCTGAATAATAAGTTATCCATGTCTGCTTTCCATGTGCGACCGACGGCTCTCTGCCTAGGATAGCAAAATGAATGTCCTCGTTACGGCTGGCAATACACTCGTGCCGATCGATCGGGTACGTTGCCTCACCAATGTTTTCACGGGACGCACCGGTGCAGCCATCGCTCGCTGTGCCTGGGAGCGTGGCCATCGGGTCACGCTGTTGACCTCGCATCCCGAAGTGGTTGAAGCGCCGCCAGACGAACGCTGGGTCCTGGCGCCCTACCGCACATTTGACGATCTGCAAAATCTTATGCATGAACAGGTGATGAGGGGCAAACTGGATGCTGTGATCCACTGCGCCGCCGTCAGTGATTATCTGGCGGGCGGCATCTTCGCACCGAGAGAAGGCACACACTTTCGCCCGGAAAACGGACACTGGGAGAGTGACAATACGGCAGGGCCGGCGCTGATCGACCGCACGGCTGGCAAGGTCAAGAGTGATGAACCAGAGCTATGGCTGCGCTTGGTCCGCGCCCCAAAGCTGATCGATTGCATACGCCGCGACTGGGGCTTTCGTGGTTTGCTCGTCAAGTTCAAGCTCGAAGTTGGCGTTAGCGACGAGCAATTGCTCGCTGTTGCCGAGCGTTCGCGGCAGCAGTCCGCTGCAGATTTCCTGGTGGCGAACACATTGGAAGGCGCAAGCGAATGGGCATTTCTGGGACCACTTGAGGGGCAATATCAGCGTGTGCTGCGGCCGGAGCTGGCCGAACGCCTGCTGATAGCGTTGGAACAAGGTCATGGCTAATATTTTGCTGGGCGTCACTGGCTCGGTAGCCGCTGTCAAAACGCCGCTGTTGTACGAAACGCTTCAGCATTCGGGCTATGCTGTCAAGGTTGTGGCCACACAAGCGTCGTTGTATTTTTTCGATCCAGCGGCTATTCCACGTCCTTCGCTGGTTCTGGACGAAGACGAATGGCCGGGACGGAGCGTGGGACGGCGCTGGCAGCGCGAGGATGAGGTGTTGCATATTCAGTTGCGACGCTGGGCGGACATCTTGCTGATCGCACCTTTAGACGCAAATACGCTCGCTAAACTCGCTAATGGCCTTGCCGATAATTGCTTGACGTGCGTGTGGCGCGCCTGGGAGCCGGGCCGGCCCGTGGTGCTGGCGCCGGCCATGAATACACTCATGTGGCAACATCCGGCGACCGGCCGTCATCTGCGGCAGATTGCCACCGACATGGGGGCGGCGCCGCCCACGGAGTTGGGGTTGGACGGACTGCTCGATTGGATCAACACCAACTGTCCGCATTTGCGGATTGCGGCGCCAGAAGACCGGCGCCTGGCCTGCGGCGATGTGGGGGTAGGGGCGATGGCGGCGCTGGATACGATCGCGGCAGTGATGCAATCGGTCCTTGATTCTGGTTAGCCACCCCCCGCAGGAGAGCGCGTTCACGCTGCGTTCCGCATCCCGGCTAACCGGAAGGGCGTGCCGACATGTTCGATCGCATCATCACACGCAGCGCACGGCAACGACAGCACAGTTATCGCTGCCGCCGCCCTGGTTGGCCAGTTCTATCAGACGATTCGCTAACTCTGTCGCCGAAGTTCCGGCTTTGGTAATTGTTTCTCCAAGCGTGCGATCGTTGACGTGGGCCGGAAGACCATCACTGCAAGCCACCAGCCAATCGCCGGGACTCAATGTGCGTTCATAGCGAGCCGGTTCGATAAGCGCATACTTGCCGACGGCCTGAGCCACTTCATTGCGGCGTGGGTGCTTGGCGGCCTCCTCCGGCGTCAACTGACCCAATTCAACCATGCGGCCCACCAACGTCTGATCACGCGTCACGAACGTCAGCTTGCCGCTGCACCAATGATAGACCCGGCAATCGCCCACCAAACGAATGTACGCCTGTCCGTCCCAGAGAAGCAAAGCTACCGCCGTCGAACCCATGCCCTTCCAGGCGGGATTGCGCTGAGCCATCTCCCGGACCAGGCGATTCGCTTCGATCAAGCCGCCGTCTAACACCTCCGACGGATCGGCCGGGACCGATTGCTCGTTCAGCGCCGCCATAAGTAGCGGCGTCAGCACTTTACCCAAAGCACGGATGACCAGGCCGCTGGCGCGGTCGCCGGCCTGATGGCCGCCCATGCCATCGGCGACGACGATCAGGGCAACATCGTGATGCTGATCGAGATTGCTCCAGGAACATTGCTGCACCAGCAGACTATCTTCATTGCGATCGCGCACCCGGCCGCGCGTGACGGCACTGCCGATGATGAGCCGGCATGATGCCTCGGCAACGGCTCTGGGTTTTGCTTCCTCCTTTGAGACTATTTCCAATTCATCGAGGAATTGGTTGACCATTTCTTCGGCATCGGCATTGTCACCATCCCATTCGAGAGTGAGAAACTCCTGATTTTCTTGCTCGGCGGCGCGAACATCGTCGAGCCAATCAGGCTGGGCAGGCGCAGCCTCTCCCTTCATCCCCCCCTGTTTTCGAGAGGAGGAAGGGGACGAGGCTGCGGTACGAACGTCGTCGAGCCAATCCGGTTTGTTGGCCAACGACGCGATGTTAGTTTCACCGGCCGGCGCACGGAAATCGATAGCGGCCTGGGCCGGCACGCCTCCGCTTTGTTGGCCCCCTTCAGGCCAGATGAGGTCGTTCGGCTCCAATCGGCCGCTGGCTGCCAGCTGCTGTAACTGCCCCACCGTCACCGGACCCAGCGTTTGCCCTTCATGTGTGTAATACCAGCGATCGATCATGGCACACTCCCGGCGGCATGCTGCCAGCGTGCCGCCTAACAAATCACTACTTGTTGGAGATGTCCAGCCCATCCGCTGAGGTCAGCCATTTCTTGACGCGAATCTTATCTGCTTGACCTTGTTGGAACAAGAAGCGATCGAAGGTCGGCAAGAAAGGACGACGCGAAGTTGAGAGAGCGATCACACCAACCTGGACTTGCGCAGGCAGCGGGATTTCGATGGGCTTTAGGGAGATCCACTTTTGTCCATCCTCGCTGAAGGAAACATTGATCTTGGTGCCACGGCGCTCCAGCCGGAGAGATGTCTCCTTTTCGGTCAAGATATGAGAATACAACAACTGCGCTTTGCCGCTTTGACATAGGGTCAAGTCAACGAAAACGCCTCGTTTTTCCTTAATGCGAGACGATCGTTCCAGACGCATGTAGGTGTTTTTGTCGGCTTGCCAATACAAGCCGGCAGCCCCCAGAAGAACACGCCGGTTGCCCGCTGTTGCATCGATGGATGACGGAAAGTTACTCTGGACACGCACCTCTGCGATGAAGTCGCCTTCAACAACACGCATCACGGAGGCTCGGTTGGTGACCACGTTGTTCTGGGCATCGAAAGCATTCTCTTTGCCGGGAAGGGCGATGGTTAACTTTCCCTCGGCCTCCTGGAACTGGGCGCCGCTGGTGCTCCACGGCCGTCCCCAGGCGGCATTCGGAAGCGAAGGCAATTCGATGATGGTAGTTCGCGCCGTTTGTGGCGGAACCGGTGGGGAATTGTTCGCCGTCTGCCAGGGCACGGACACCGTTTGGATACGCGCAATCCGGTCGGCCTGGCGATAGATGAGCGTTGCTTCCCGACTGTTCGAAGCGAACGCAGCCAGGACACAATCGAAGTTACTATCGCCGCCTCCTATCTCTGCGGTCTTGCTTGTCGTTGGCTGTTCGATCGCCCAGATCTGGAAGCGACTTCCCGCTGCGGCCAGAAGAGAGCGGCCATCTGGCGAAAAAAGCAATTGATGGATCGGC
>JAJPHU010000340.1 GCA_021325115.1 Planctomycetota bacterium
GATTTTTGTCTCATTCCGCCGAACAGCTTCGCGCTCGCCGAAACCCTGGAATATTTGGAGATTCCCCGCGACATTCTCGCCATTTGCCTGGGCAAATCGACCTACGCACGTTGCGGCATCATCTGCAATATAACGCCCCTGGAGCCGGAATGGCGCGGCAAGATTACGATTGAGATCAGCAATACCACGCCGCTGCCGGCCAAGATTTACGCCGGCGAAGGCATCGCTCAGATCGTGTTCCTGCGTGCCGAAGCCATCTGCCAAACCAGCTACGGCGACAAGCGTGGCAAGTACCAGGATCAGAAAGGGCTAACCCTGCCGTTCGTCATCGGCGCCGGGCCGGCAAGCTGAGGCAACGATTTCGCTTTTTGCTGTGTACAAGCGTCTACGCTTGCGATAAACTTATACTCCACGGGACTGACAGCCGCTCCCCCGTCCGGCCCGCCTGAGATACCAGCCCTCGGCAGCCGCCAACGGCGGAGTGATCTTTATTCGTGATATTTCTCCATGCAAATTCCACGTCGCTACACCACGGCCGGGGGCGATCCTTTCGCCTCGTTTTCTTTCGTTAAACGGACCTCGCGCATTGTCAACCCGGACGGGTCCGTGGTCTTCGAGATGAAAGACCTGCTGGCCCCGGAAGGCTGGTCGCAGGTTGCTGTGGACGTTCTGGCCCAGAAATACTTCCGCAAGGCGGGTGTTCCGCGGCAGAGCCAAAAGATACCCGAGGAAGGCGTGCCAGAATGGCTCCAGCGCAGCGAGCCAGCAGCCGGCGATCCGTGCGACGGCCATGAGACTGATGCCCGGCAGGTATTCCACCGTCTGGCTGGTTGCTGGACCTACTGGGGCTGGAAGGGCGGCTATTTCTCCTCGCAGACCGATGCCCGTGCCTTCTACGACGAGGTTTGCTACATGCTGGCGGCGCAGATGGCAGCGCCGAACTCGCCGCAATGGTTCAACACCGGCCTGTTCTGGGCCTACGGCATCGACGGTCCTGCTCAGGGACATTACCGCGTCGATCCCAAGACAAAAACAGTAATTGAATCCACGAATGCTTACGAATGGCCTTCCGCGCATGCCTGTTTCATCCAGTCCATCAAGGATGACCTGGTCAATCCTGGCGGCATTATGGACCTCTGGGTCCGCGAAGCGCGGATCTTTAAATACGGATCAGGTACGGGGAGCAATTTCTCCGCGTTGCGTGGCGAGGGTGAGCCGTTGTCCGGCGGCGGCAAATCCAGCGGTTTGATGAGCTTCCTCAAGATCGGTGATCGCGCCGCCGGCGCCATCAAGTCGGGCGGGACAACGAGAAGGGCGGCCAAAATGGTTATTTTGGATCTCGATCATCCCGATATTGAGGAATTCATCAACTGGAAAATGGTCGAGGAAGCCAAAGTGGCGGCGCTGGTTACCGGCTCGCGGCTGCTTAATCGCCACCTGAACGCTATTCTCAAGGCTTGTGGGAGTTGGCCCAACGCCGAAGAACGATTGGATCGCCAGCGTAATCATGATCTGCACAAGGCCATCGTTAATGCCCGCGCCGCCCTGGTGCCGGTCAATTACATTGAGCGCGTTCTGCAATTGGCCGCTCAGGGTGTCACGTCTTTGAAAATCGAAGAGTACAACACCGATTGGAACTCGAAGGCGTACTTCACGGTCTCCGGGCAGAACAGCAACAACTCGGTACGCATCAGCAATGAGTTCATGGATGCGGTGCAGAAGGACGGCCCCTGGCACTTGTACTGGCGCACGGAGAAAGAAAAAGCACGGCGGGAAGGCCGGGCGCCCAGGCCATGCAAGACGCTACGCGCCCGCCAGCTGTGGGAGCAAATTGCCTTCGCCGCCTGGTCGTGCGCCGATCCGGGGGTGCAGTTCGATACGACCATCAATGAATGGCACACCTGCCCGGCGGATGGACGCATCCATGCCTCCAATCCGTGCTCGGAATACATGTACCTCGATGATACCGCTTGCAACCTGGCCTCTCTCAATTTGCTCAAATTCTATGACGAGCAAACGGGTCGTTTTGATGTGGATTCGTTCCGCCATGCCACGCGCTTGTGGACATTGATTCTCGAAATATCTGTATATATGGCCCAGTTCCCCAGCGTGGCCGTGGCGCAGAAGTCCTACGATTTCCGCACCCTGGGGCTGGGTTATGCCAACCTGGGATCCCTGCTGATGGTGCAAGGACTGCCCTACGATTCGCACGAGGGGCGGGCCTGGTGCGGCGCTGTCACCGCCCTGATGCACGCAGTTGCCTATGCCACCTCGGCGGAGATGGCTGCCGAAGTCGGTCCCTTCCCGCGCTTCGAGGCCAACCGCGAGGCCATGCTACGCGTTATCCGCAATCATCGCCGCGCCGCCTACAACGCTCCGCCGGAGGAATACGAGGGACTGACCATTCCCCCGGTCGGCATTGATGCACGCTTCTGTCCAGATTACTTGCTCAAGGCCGCCCAGCGCGAATGCGATCGCATGTTGGAATGGGGCGAGAAATACGGCTATCGCAACGCGCAAGCCACATGTTTGGCGCCTACCGGAACTATAGCCTTGGTCATGGACTGCGATACTACCGGCATTGAGCCGGACTTCGCGTTGGTCAAATTCAAAAAGCTGGCCGGCGGCGGCTACTTCAAGATCATCAATGAATCGATCCCGCCGGCCTTGCGGCGGCTTGGCTACACTCAGCGGCAGATCGACGATATCGTTCGCTATTGCCGCGGGACTGGCACACTGCACGGCTGTCCCCACATCAACTTCACCACGCTACGGGCCAAGGGTTTCCCTGACGACGTGCTCGGGCGCCTCGAAGCGATGATGCCCAGCGTCTTCGAGCTGCCTTTCGCCTTCAATCGCTGGACCGTCGGCGACGCCGTATTAATCGACAAACTCGGCTTCAAGCCCGAACAGATCGAAAGCCCGAACTTCGACCTGCTTACGGCGCTGGGCTTCAGCCGCGAGCAGATTGCCGAGGCCAACCTCCATGTGTGCGGTGCCATGACCCTCGAGGGGGCGCCGCACCTCCATCCAGAGCACCTGCCCGTCTTCGATTGCGCCAACAGGTGCGGCAAGCTCGGCCAGCGTTTCCTATCGACCGAAGCACACATCCGCATGATGGCCGCCGCCCAGCCGTTTATCTCGGGAGCTATATCGAAGACCATTAATATGCCGCATACGGCCACCATTGAAGATGTCAAAAGGGCATATCTACTCAGCTGGCAGCTCATGGTCAAGGCCAATGCCCTCTATCGCGACGGCTCCAAGCTCAGCCAGCCGCTCAACACCGTGGCCGATGCCCCGGACCTCGAAGCCGAAATAGCCGAGGAGGCAACACGGCTGGAGCCGAAAGCAGAACCTGTCCGTATTGCCGAGAAGATCGTTTATCGCTATATCGCCCACCGCCGTCGCCTGCCGGATCGCCGTGCCGGCTACACCCAGAAGGCCCGCATCGGCAATCACAAGATGTACCTGCGTACGGGCGATTACGAGGACGGCACGCTCGGCGAAATTTTCCTGGATATGCACAAGGAAGGCGCGGCGTTCCGCAGCATGATGAACTGTTTCGCCATCGCCGTATCGCTCGGCTTGCAGCATGGCGTACCGCTGGAAGAGTTCGTCGATGCCTTCCTGTTCACGCGCTTCGAGCCGAATGGCATGGTACAGGGCAATCCGCACATTAAGATGACGACTTCGGTCATCGATTACATCTTCCGCGAATTGGCCATCACTTATCTCGGCCGGCATGACTTGGCCCAGGTTGAGGAGGAAGACCTGCGCGGCGACGCCATCCACCGGGAGCGCCACGAACCGGAGTTCGAGTCGGAGGAAGTGAAGGAGGAGCGCATCGTCGAACCGCAGCCTGTGGCCAAGGCATTTGCCACGCCGCGCAGCGGCCATCTGAAGCCGCTGCGCGATAGCAGCCCAGCTGCGGCCAACGGGCACAAAAACGGAGTGCACGGACAAACGATGGAAGAAAAGATTCGGTTGGCGCGGCTGAAAGGCTACGAAGGCGATCCGTGCAGCGAATGCGGCCAACTAACCCTGGTGCGCAGCGGCTCGTGTTGTAAATGCGACACCTGCGGCGCCACGTCGGGATGCGGCTGATGCTCTCACCGGGGCATTCACATGCTTCGCGCGCCCAAAAAATTGCCAACAAAACTATTGACAGCCGGTTGTAACGATCGCATAAGAGATAAGGGAGAGAGAGTGATGTGCCCAACAAACCAAGCAACCGGCGCAATCAGCCCTGACCTGTACGAGCAACCTCAGATGCCCCTGCCGGTGTTCCGAAAGGAGTGTTCGCCATGATCTATGGCGAGCCAGAGACGCCGCGGTTTCTGGCGGCGTTGCAGCGTCTCAAAAAGCAGCAACGCAAGAAAGAGCGGCAAACCCGGTTGGCCAAACAGCGCGTCCGTGCTGCCTTGCGTAAGATGCGTCCGTGCTAGTGGTTCATTGGCAATTCCAGTGTCTTGTTTACCAGCCCGCAGTGCCCGTAAAGGACGCGCCTGCCGGCACTACCGGACTGGTAAACAAACAAATCCGTCCTTTTCACTCTATTCCTTTACCCTCACGAACACTCTGAATGCGCTTCAGCACCTCGTCGCGGCGTTTTTTGCGATCCTCATCGTTGGTGTCTTTGGCACTGTTGCGAGCCAGTAGCTTGCCGTTCGGAGAGAGCATCAGCACTTCGATGCCGCAATCATCGGTCGCTTTAGAATTGGGAACAGCGAGACGATTGCCGCCCTCAAAATCTACCAGAATCAGATTATTTTCCGGAGGATCTTGGCCGAAGTCTACATCGATGCCGGTGGGCACCTTACCACCGGCACGTGCGCTGGGCTTGTTCCCCTCGGCCGGCAGAATGAAGGTGTTCTGTGTATATTTCCAGATGGGAATATCGATGTTCACCTTTCGGCCCACGTATTCTCCGCGGGCGACAAAGACGCGATCCGCGACGGCCCATTCGCCAACAGGGATTTGCTCGGTGTCCTTGCGGCTCTGCTGAGTGGTCTCCACCCAACGATGGAACTGGAAAGCCACCTGCTCAGTGGATGGAGAAGGAACCCGGGCCGTCAACAGGCGGTACTGCGCGCTCTCCCACGGGATCGTCTTCCTAATTTCATTCAGGCTCATGCCGTGGGCCTCGTCCACGACATAGTAGAACGTTTCCTCCGGCACCTGGACGGTTTGCGGCAACTCGTACCATTCGCTGGATTCCAAAGTTTCCTTTTCCTTGTATTCGGGCGAAGCCACGTCTGCACGCTGGTAGTTGGGATTAGTCATCTTGATCTTGAGCCGATAGCGATAGTATTTGCCTGGCTCGATGTTAACATCCACCACGCGGACCAGAACATAATCCGGGATATTGCTGTCTTCGATCTTGGTCCCTCCGGTGGTTGGTTGAGGTGGTTGGCCCTTATCGTTGGGAAGAGCAGCATTGGGATTGAAGGCATCGAGGAATGCAGGCCTCTGGAACTTCGGCGCGGCGATTTGCTTGGGGTCTGCCTCACGCATCTTGTCTAGCGTCTCCTTGATTTTCGGCAATTCCGCAGCCACGTCTGGATAGTGGGTTTTGTTTTCCTCAGCTGGGGCTTCCGGCTGCCGCACCGCGCCCGGCGGCTGGAGACCAGGACCTCTCATCATCATCGTCATCATTCCCGAGAGGCCCGGCAGCTGGGCCTTGTTAGCATGAAATTCCCGCAGCAGCGGCATCACCAAGCCTGTGCCGCCGTTGGGCATGACGGCAGCATACTTGGGGTCTTCCGGCTGGAAGGGGTAATAGGTATGTTGCAGCCATACCTGATACGATTCCTTCAGCTGCGGATCATGCCAATCGCTGAGCTTTTTGCCGTCGGCGTCCACTTCCATACGTTGAACTTCCACGCCACGGAAATCGAAGGCCGACGATTCCTTTTCGCCCTTGCCTACTCTTTCACTGAGAACCTCATCGATGCTATTGAGCCGAAGCCGGTGCTTGTGTTCTTCCAGCTGTTTTTTGTACGGGAAACTGCCGACAATAATGGCCATGCGCAAGGGACGGAGCTGATGTGCTGTCAATTGCTGTTCGTTCCACTCATCGACGGGAATCCACTTGGCGTCATATTCCGAGGTATTGGTAGCGCCTTGGAGTGATCGGAGGAAGCCGAGACTTTGCTCATTGTTTTGTAGCTGCTTCATAAGGGGGTTACTCATCATGCCCCCACCGCCCATGTTGGGCGACATGCCTCTAAGCCGAGCGAGAGGATTCATTCCCGCAGGGCCGCCGGCACTCGCAGCTGCTCGGTTTTTGTCTTCAAGGACCAAAATCCGCGGTGGGTCCGCATTGAAGCGAAACAGATACGTATCGATCGGCACAGCCGTGACTTTGGCGATAGCTTCTTCGACATTGTAAATCTTGGGCGAACGCCGGGATTTGTCTTCCTTCAGACGCGGCTCAAACCAGATCCCGACAGGATAGTTGTCCGGGAGCAAAAAGGTGGTATCGATATCTATCAGCTTACCCTTTTCGGGCTTGTCATTGTCTCCTGGCGTCCTCGTTCGCAGAGCGATCTCCAATTGCTCCGTGTTCTGATTCAGCTCTTTCGCCTTGGCCGCCGGACTGCCGCTGAAGAAACCCTTCGATGGCATGAACAGGCTGAGAATCAGCATCAGGACCATCAACGTTACAGCGACGCCGAGACCGACTTGTTCGCCTTTCTCCAGAAGAAATTGCTTGGCATCAAAATCTTTACGGCTCATGACATTTATCCTTTGGGATTCTCCCGCGAAAGATCACATTTTTCACCAGCCTGCCGCGCCAGCAAGGACATCCCTTACCAACGCGGCAGGCTGATTTTCAGCTTTTTTTGTCTCCGGCCGGCGGCGGTGGAGGCGGAGGTGCTTTTTGTGGCTCGACGGGCTTATCGGACTGCTTGGCAGCAGGCGGCGGTGTTTTTTGTGGCTCGACGGGCTTGTCCGCTTGCTTCTCCGCTGACGGCGCGGCCGCGCTGCCACCACTCGGCGCTGCTGGAGCCGGGGCAGCTGGTGACGAAACGCTCGGCGGTGTTGGGGCTGCCGGTTGCTGGCCCGGTGTTCCTGATTGGCCGGGCTGTTCCGCTGCCTGGGGCGTCTCCGGCGCACGATACAAAGTAGCGATGCCGTAAATAGTCAATTCCACCAGATTATCATCTGACTGATCTGCCTCAGCTTGATTGGGAGCTACACCGCCGGCAGTCGGCAGCGTTGTACCCGGCCGCGTCCCGCCGGGTGCAGACAAATACGACGGCCTCATTGGCCCTGGCCCTGTACTCATCCCCATGGGACCAGGCGGACGCATCATCATCCCCTGTTGCATTTGCATCTGCCGTTGCATCTGCATTTGCATCTGCCGTTGCATCTGCATTTGCATAGCCTGCTGCTGATCTCTTTGCTGTTGTTGCATATGCCGTTGCATGTCCATTTGTCTTCGCATCAGCTCGGGCGAGGGACCGCCGGCCATACCGGGCATAGCGCCCATGAAGACGCGCGGACCGGCCATGTCCGTACCGTCTTTCTTGTCTTTCTCATCGCTCTGCGGCACGTAATCCTTGACGTGAGTGAACTCGACTTGCGTGATCTGAAAGCGCAGCCGCGAGTTGGCCAAGGCCAGCAGAACATCATTGATGTGCGACTGCTCAACAATCAGCTGCAAGGCCAAGGGCAGATGGCGGCTGGGGGGGTTGAATTTCTTGTCCTGATCCTTGGGCTGCAAATAGCGGTCGCGTTCGATTTCATTATTGGGCGTCTTATTGCCGGATGACACTGCTGCTCCGCCTCGCCCCATCATCATCTGCTGCATCATCATCATCGAACCGCCGCCTGGAGGACCGCTGCCGGCCATACCCGCACCACCGGCCATACCCGCCCCACCGGTCATACCCGCCCCACCGGTCATACCGGCGCCGCCGGCCGCACCCCCTTCCTTGTTCTGTTCGTCTTCCGGAAGAGCGTCCAGTGCTGCCAGGATGTGATTGGGTTGCAGCGGCCAGATGAACGTGCGGCAATCCTGCTTGGCCAGCTCAATGGCATTGATACGGCGAATCGGGCAATTGGTCTGATCGAAGCCCTGACTGACAACGATCGGATGCGCCTTGACGTATTCCTTGTCCCATTTGATGCCGCTGAGCGGTTCGGGATAGTTCTCCTCGCTGAATTTTTTGGTCTCGCTCCAGCTGACCGGCTCGCCCCGGACCTCAAACAGGGTGCGCACGCTATCTTGGGCAATGTTGAACCAGATACCCTTACCTTTGGCACTGGTAAGCGGCTGAGGATGATGGCTGGGATGAATGTTCTTGATGGTGCTGTCGCCACCGATGACGGGCTGTCCTTTGTCGTTCTTACGGATAAGGAGGGTGATCTCCCAGTTCTTGTTGCGATAGCGATAGCGGGCCAGGGCGCCTTGGGGCATCGGCTCTTTCGTTTCGTCGATGTCCAGCGGCTGCATCTGAGCCTGCCAGGCCATGGCCTTGTAAATATCTATGAGCAACTCGCGTTTGACCCAGAAATCTTCCTGGGCCAGCCAGATCTCTTCGCGCGTCGGGGTTTCCTTCCAATCCTTTTTCGGATTGAAGACGTTCTCGAAACCGTCCTTAAACTCCACCGGCGCGAGCCATTTGGGCGCATTGAGGCTCAGGCTTTTGATCTGATCGGGATAGATTTTATCCTTATACTCGGTACGATCATCCGGGCTGATCGGCGTCTGTGGATTGGTCAAGTCTCCATATTTCCTCCGCCACTCTTCTGGCCAATCGTACATGCCCGCCTGATAGTTCCAGGCATGTTCCCAGATGACGCCTTTGTGATTGCTGAGTCTCTTGGTCTCTTCCTTCCAGGGCCGCAGGAAGGTAGCCGTATTGATGGGACCGCTGCTTTGGGCGGTCTTAACTCCCTTGCTGGCGTCGTCATATTTTTTCACGAGAGCATCGATTTCGCCGGGATAGGTAAACTTCATCCACATCACGGCAATAAGCCAGATGAGAAAGTAGCCGCCCAGCAGGAACCAGAACTGATGCTTGACGATGGTTTCTTGATCGAGCTTCATATTTCAACCCTTTCTTACCAGCCCGCTGCGCCGGCAAGGGCATCCTTTGCCGGCGCAGCGGGCTGGTTTGCATGTCGCTTCTCAACGCCCCTTTTGCCGATCGCGGCTCTTCCCCTTGGGACGCCAAGAACCAGGCTGCGAATCGGCAGCCGGAGCGCTGCTCCCCGGGCTGCCGCTCTGGTCGCTGCTCAGATTGCGTAGACGGTCAGAGTCGGTCGGCTCCTTCCAGATGAACAAAATGACGAACTCGGTTCGTTTGAGTCCGTGATCATTCTCCGGAACCGGCGATCCTCCCGGAGAGGGTGTGCCTGGCGGAAGTGCCGTCTTGGGCACATTGGGCTGATTGTGCATATCCCGCATTCTTCCCATTTGGCGGCGTACCATATCACCGCTGATTCCAGCCGGCATTTTTCCACCTGGCATTCCCATCCTCGGCGGTCCCCCCATCATGCCGGAGCCTGTTGTCGTAGGCTCCACACCCAACGGCGTCCAATTTTTGCGGCTGGGTGTGGCCGAAGCGCCTTGGTCGCCTGGCGCCCCCATGCCGGGAGGCCCGCTGCCGCCTGCAGAGCTGCCGCCGCCCGCAGGGCTGCTGCCGCCCGCAGGACCACCGCTAGGCATACCAGCTGAACCGAGCATACCAGGCATGCCGCCGGGGCCGCCTGGGGCACTGCTCACGATACCCAGGGCCATCCCCTTGACTTCCTCATGCGTAGTCTCGTTGAGGATCTCGAAGGGAGCGCCGGACCGTGAAGTAGTGGCATTGTACAGGAGCACGTGACTAATACGGTTGATGACCGGACCGAGCGGCTCCAGATCTTTTTTCTCCGATCCCTGAGCAGCCGACGCGCCCGCAGGCGCGGCGGGAACGCCTGGCGCAGCAGGGGCCGGCGCCGTTCCCGCAGGAGTCGCACCGCCCGCGGCAGCGGTATCGGCTTTCTTCTCGCGAATGCCCATCCGGGCGAGGTTTTCCAACAGTGTGTTCTTGACGAAGGTCTCTCCATCGCGATGATATGTCCAGCCGTGAAGCTCGATGATCCAGCCAGCCCCCTGGGGAGGTTTCCCGAAATGGTCCCTGGGACGGACCCATTCGTCGCGGTTTTTGCTCACCCGTGGGCTTTTTTTCACCATATCCCAGTAGGTGCCCAAGTTGTCACAGAAAAAGGCCTGTACTGACTCGATATTGAACTGAATGAGATCCGGAGCGCTCGCAGTCGGCTCGTTGTTGCCTTCCTTGCCTTCGGCGATAATGCGCTGAGACAGATAGTCCTGATAGGCTTTTGCGGCCTTGGCCACATAGCCTCTCTCCTGGACCTCTTTTAGATCGAGGGGGATATCGTCCAGCGTGATCTTTTCCACCACTTCGCCATCATCCGCGAGGACTTTGAATTCGAGTTTTTTGTTGATATCCGGCTGGGGAATGGCGGCGCTAATGAACTTAAACAGTTCCGGCCAATTGTCGCGCTCGAATTGGCCGGCAACGATGGTGCGAACCGCGTCCGCTTCATCTTTGGCTTTCTTCTTGGCTGCCTCGAAAGTACTCTTGGCCGAATCAGCCTTCTTCTTGGCTTCATTGGCCCTGGCGACGGCATTCCCGACTCGCTTATCGCCCCAGGTGCGTTTCTCCAGGCCATAGCTGAGGGCCAGACCGAGACTGCCAAAAAGTAAAGCGGCAGCAGCAGCCACGGCAAAGGGCTTCTTGGCCTTGATGAGCCGCTCCACACGGATCTCATTGGGCAGCAAGTTTGTCAGCAAACGCGCTCGCCTGAGTCCCTGAAGCGCCAGGCCGTAGGCCACACCGAACGTCAGGATATTCTCGGTGAACGCCTGCTGCGTTACCACCTGATCGCCGTTGATGCGTTCCATCTTGGTCAGCTTCTTGACCTCCAGCTGGAGTTTTTCGCTGAGGAACTTCTGCAAGCCAGGCAAACGGAAGGCATTACCCAGACCGATCATGTATTCGATGTGGGCGTCGCGGTGCGTGTTGGTGAAATAGCCGAGCGAACGCTGCACTTCGCCAACGAAATCGTTGAGCACCGGTTTGAGGGCCGCCAGGATCTTCTTCAGATCCGGCGATTTGGTAGCGTTGCGCTTGAGATGCTCGGCCTTGGCAAAGGTCAGCTTGAGATCTTTGGTCAACGCACGGGTAAAGTGATTGCCGCCCAGCGGAATGGGACGCTGCCAGATGATGCGTTCGCCATCGGTAATGACAAGATTACTGCTGTCCGTGCCGATATCCAGGGCCACGACACATCTCTTATCGCTGCTGCCTTCGCTGGGCTGTTCGTCCTTGCCCAAAAGATCGAAGGAAACATAATTGCACAAGGCCAACGGCGCCATCTGTACGATATGAATATCGACGTTGACATCCTTGAAGTGCTGCAAATAACGGCCCACCATGTCGCGCTTCATAGCGAACAGGCCAATCTCCGTCTCCATAGCAAAGCCGTCGGTGACAGCGCCGGAGCCGATCTTCTGATAGTCCCACACTACTTCATCGAGATTGAAGGGAATCTGCTGCTTGGCCTCGAAGCGAACGATATCGGCGATTTTCTTTTCCTCAACGGGCGGCAGCTTGACGAAGCGAGCCAGCCCGCTCTGTCCCGGAACGCTGATGGCCACGATGTCGCCACGCAAGTTGTTGCGGGACAAAAACTTGTCGAGTGCTTCGCGGGTGAGCTGATCGGGGTCGGCATCGGGTTGGCTGAGGATCTTGGGATGTTCGACGTAATCGAAAGCGGTGGCGACGAGTTGTCCGTCAATTTCTTGGAGGCGGATTGCCTTAAGGCCGCATTGGCCCAGGTCGATGCCCCAAACGCCGATAGGCTGAGTTGCCATGATGTCGTATCTCCGCCGCTGTGGAGCGAATGAAATTCGTGACAGAAACGATTTTGTTACGGTAACATGCAGCGACGCACCCTGTCAACCGTCGGACGCCGCCGCGGATAATCTACAAGTATGATAACAAACGGGAAGGCAATTCGTTGGTGCGATTTATCGTTTTGCGCGAAGCAAAAGCGCATTTAGCGCGGCGTCAAGTGTGGCCAGTGCAATTCGACGCCGTCGTCCCCAAGTTGTTTTTGGAACGCGGCGCGCAGTCTGCCGTTCTTGCGAACTTGACGCGGCGGCTCCTTGTGTGCCAAGCAGAAAGCAGCCAGAGCGCCGGCTGCTTCGCCGATGTTCCACTCTACCGGATGCAGCCGATAGCAGCCGTTGGTGATGTGCGTTACGCCCAAGTTCTTGCACGCCGGCAACAGGTTTTCCATGCGGCGCGGCAATAACGCGCCCAGGGGGATTTGAAACGGCAAGGAGCTGATATCAAGATAGTTATCGCCGCCGCTGGTCGGATGCAAATCAATGCGGTAGCTGCCGATGCCCACACTGTCCGCGAAGCGCTCCGCAGTCCATTCTTCGCCTTTTTTGCCGGTTCGCTTTTGCCGAGCTTCGGTACCCACGTGTTGTTCGACGACGGTGAATTCGGCGCGGATGCGGCGTGCTTCGCGGATGTAGGGATATTTCGCTAGCCCATCCGCTGTGTCCACAACATCGGGGCGCAGACGCAAACCCTTCCAGCCGACGCCGCCGTCCGGCCGCGGGGCTTCGGTTTGCATCCAGTACAACAGCGATAGACTCAGCTGTTTGGCGCGGCGCAGATGGCGGGCCGCTTCTTCCGGCTTGACATTACACAAATTGCCCAGCCAATAGTCGTTCTGCGGCCAATTGATAAGGGAAATGTCGCTGCGGTAGCTGCCGGAGCGAAAATTGCGGCGATCGAGAATGCGGCGATACAGCCAAAGGTTCATTCCCCCTGCTCCCGGCCCCGATGGATCGAACGTCACAGCGCGCTCTTTGAGAGTAATGGGGTTGGACATTTTCCAGCTAAGCAACGGTCCCGGCCAGGCCGGCTTCAGCTTGGGGACATAATTACGCCAGAAATCATATTCCTCTGGTTTGTCGATCGTATGATCTTCGCCGGGTAGATAATCAATGGCGAAGCAAAAGGTGAAAGATTGCTGATTGTCCGGTTGCGCTTCGGCAGGGGCATGTGGCTCGCCGGTCTCTTTTTGCGACTCGAAGCCAGTGACGAACTCTGTTCCGGTCAACGGCAACAGATCGCCCAGTTCCGTCGCATCCAAAAAATAGGC